>NZ_LIRG01000869.1 GCF_001419695.1 Streptomyces prasinopilosus | reverse complement strand
CGGAGGCCGCGGCCTCCGACGACGCGGACGCCTCCGCGCCCGGAGCCGTTGACGACGGCGAAGCACCCCGGGTCGCCGCCGACCGGGGGTCCCGCCTGCCGGCGGCGCCCCCCTTGCTCCTGGCTTCGGGAACCGGCCCCGCACTCCCCGGCGTCGGTTCCGCCGACGACTCGCGCTGCTTCGACCTGTCGGGGGACTCGCCCGCCACCGATGCCTCCTCCATGCGCCGCGCGTCGCGCGTACGCCAACCGAACCGTGAAACCGTTGCGCCACCCACGACAGCGCTCCGCAGCGCTGTCCGAACCATCTACCAGTGTCCTGTGTGTGGACTTCCCCCCGGTGGTAGACGAGAACGACATACCTATCGGTTCCCTTACAAACCAGTCACGTGCTCTCGACAGACCAATGTGAGAGGGGTCACCCTGTCATTCATCCACGCGGGGAGGCATGGATGGGCAGGAGCCGCAGAACACTTCCGGAAGAGCTTCTGCTGCTGGCATTGGACCCGACCACGGGTACCACTGCGCAGCCGCAGTCGCTCGACCTCGGTCTGGCCGGAGCGCAGCTAGTGGAGCTGGCGCTGGCCGGACGGATAGCCCCAGACGGGGATCGTATCGCCGTGGTGGTACCACGGCCGACTGGAGATCCGACATTGGACTGCGCGTTGGAGCTGCTGCGAAGGCGTGGCGCTCCGGTCCGGGCGGTCAACTGGATCGGCGGGCCGCGCCTGGGGCTCCGCCAGACCTACCTCTCGCATCTGGAGCGGTGCGGCATGGTGCACGCCGTGGCCGGCCAGATGTGCGGGGTGTTGCCGACGACTCGTTACCAGGCGACGGACACCGAGATCAGCCGGGAGATCAAGGCCCGGCTGGACTCCGCGATCCGTACCGGCGTACCGCCGGACCCACGGACCGCGGCGCTCGCCGCACTGGCACACGCCGTGGGCCTCGGCAAGCACCTGTACCCGGGGAACGAGGGTCGCTCCTCACGTTCCCGGTTGCGGGACCTCATCCGGCACGACCCGATGGGCGGCCTGGTGGCGCACGCCGTGATGGACGTGCAGAACGGTGTGGCGGCCCAGCCACGCCGCAACCCGGCCCCGGCGGGAGGCCGTCAGGCCGCCACCCCCGGCGGCAGGGGCGGACCGGAACCCGCCCGTGGGGTTCCGGCCCAACCGCACCACGGATCCATGGCACGCGCCGTGGCCCACTAGGGCCTGTCCGGCGGGGCACACCGGAGGCAACCGGCGGGATCCGTCCGGCCGGGGCGTGCCGGACCCCACATCTCCGGCACGAGCCGCCGGAGAGGCCCAGGACCACCGGCCGGTCACCGGAGCCGCGGTCCGAGCGGGGCGGAGAGAGTGTGCGTACTCTCTCCGCCCCGTTCGGCGTGCCCGGAGGACCGCGACCGTGCCGCTCCGCGCCGTTCCCTGCCGGTGCGTGCCGCCGCCACCGCCGCACGCCGCTCCGGGCCGCCGGCACCCCGCGAACCGGGGTGCGGCCGCTGGATATCCACTGTTCTCCAGCGGCGGGAAGCGCCTTGGTGGCAGTCTGCTCAACACCAGATACGCAAAGTGGCAAGTACGAGTAAGTACGAGGCATACAGCCGGAGGTGCACGTCCCGTGGCGTCCAATGTCAATCCCACCGTCAGGCGACGCCGGCTGGGCCAGGAGCTGCGCAGGCTCCGTGAGCTCAAGGGCATGACGGCGGAGGAGGTGGCGGAGCGGCTGCTGGTCTCGCAGTCGAAGATCAGCCGGCTGGAGAACGGCCGGCGCAGCATCAGCCAGCGTGACGTCCGCGACCTCTGCGGCGTCTACGAGGTCCAGGACCAGCGGATCGTCGAGTCGCTGATGCAGATGGCCAAGGACTCGCGCCAGCAGGGCTGGTGGCACGCCTTCGGCGACATCCCGTACAGCGTCTACATCGGCCTGGAGACGGACGCGGAGTCGCTCAGGGTCTACGAACCCCAGATCATCACCGGCCTGTTGCAGACCGGGGCGTACGCGGAGGCCATCATCCGGGGCGGCTCGCCGGAGGCGTCGGAGCAGGAGAACGACAAGCGCGTCGAGGTCCGCCTGCGCCGGCAGAGCCGCATCACCGCTGAGACGGACCCGCTGCGCCTGTGGGTGGTCCTGGACGAGGCGTCGCTGCGCCGGGTCGTCGGGAGCCGGCAGGTCATGCGCGAACAACTGGAACACGTCATGGAGTTGTCGCAGCAGCCGCACATCACCGTGCAGGTGCTGCCGTTCGAGGTCGGCGCGCACTCGGGCATCAACGGCCAGTACTCCATCCTGGAGTTCGCGGACGCGGCCGACTCGAGCGTCGTGTACATCGAGGGCGTGACCAGCGACCTGTACCTGGAGAAGCCGCACGACGTGCAGAAGTACACCGTGATGTACGAGCACCTGCGGGCGCAGGCCCTGAACGTGGAGCAGTCCCGCCAACTGGTCGAGCGGGTCGCCAAGGAGTACGCGCGCTGACGTCCCCTCCAGAGCGGCCGCGGCTCCACGGCGGACAAAAAAGCGGCACTGTACACCGTCGGCAAGTCGCCCCGGACGTCTCTCCTGGAATATGCCACTCGGTCGAGTGAATGGCTGCGTCGGTGGGGGAGGGTGGCGAGTAGCGTCGATCACGCCAACCGTCAGTAGGGGTTGGCGCAATCCGTTCTGCGGGTCCCTGCTGGAACGCGCAGCCCGGAGACAGCAACTCGGCAACCGGCTACGGAGCGAACATGGCAATTCGTCTGGGCGCCACGGAAACGTGGACGACGTCCTCCTACACCAACAACAACGGCGCGTGCGTGATGGTCAGGTCGACCACCGAGGAAGCACTGGAACTCGGGGACACCAAGGTCCCCGAGGGCCCGAAGCTGGCCTTCCCCACGGACGCGTGGAGCGCTTTCGTGGCCTCGGTGAAGGCCTGAGAAGGCCGCCACCACCCGCGGGGACGGGGGCCGGCCCGGGGACAGCCGGCGGGGGAGGCCGGAGGGCCGTCGGCGGCCCGCCGCGGCGGACCACCTGACGGCGGCACCCGCCACACGTCCGATCCCGCCCCGGCACGGCTGAAGAGCCCTCTCGACGAGACCGCCGTCCTTGCCGAGGGGGCTCGGCCCGTGCCCGCGTCCCGCGACGGCGGCCCCGCG
>NZ_LIRG01000868.1 GCF_001419695.1 Streptomyces prasinopilosus | reverse complement strand
GCGACCACCCTGGCGGCCCGAGCCGCACCAGCAGGCGGCCGACCGCTGCGGGGGCCAGGGCAGGGCGCGGCCCCGGGCCGCCAGGGTGGTCGCGTACTGGGGGAGGAGGTCGGCGTCGTCGGGGGCGGTGCCCTCGGAGGCGGCGAAGGCCTCGTAGGAGGGGACGGTGCCGGGGACGATGCCCAGGTTGGGAGTGCCCGAGGAGGCCAGTTCGCGCAGGGCCGCCTCTATCGCGGTCAGGTGCTCCTCGTGCGAGGGGTACTCGCCGGCGAGGGAGGGGTACGCCTCCAGGAGCTCGGCCAGTTCGTCCGCCGGCCAGTGCAGGACCGCCACCGGGAAGGGGCGGGACAGGGCCGTCCGGTAGGCGCCCACCTCCGCCCGCAGGCGGGAGATCTCCGCCTCCAGCTCCGCCGGGTTCTCCGAGCCCAGGGACCAGACGCGCTTGGGGTCGTGGAGTTCGTCCAGGGTGACCGGCAGGGTGTGGACGGTGTCCGCCAGGGCGTCCCACTCGTCGTGGGCCGCGCCCAGCATCCTGCGCACGCGGTGGCGGCCGAACAGGAGCGGGAGGGCGGCGGTCGGGGGCTCCGGTACGTCGGTGAGCAGCAGGCGCACCGCTTCCGTGAACGTCTCGTGGGCCTGCTCCAGCTCGTCGTGGGCCTCCAGGGACTCCGCGACGATCACCCAGGGGGCCGGATCGCGCGGGGCCGCGGTGCGGATGCCGTCGATGATGGCGCGGGCCTCCGCCTCGTGGTCGTACTCCCAGAGGTTCGAGGCCTTCAGCGCACGGACCAGGTACGGGTTCTCCAGCTCCGCGCCGGAGGCCAGCAGCCGGTCGTAGAGGGCGGCCGCGGCGGGACGGTCACCGGAGAGTTCGAGGTGGGCGGCGGCCCGGAGCAGCAGGGCTTCGGCGTCCTCGGGGTGGAGACCGGCGGTCCGCTCCAGGCGTGCCGCTTCGGCGGTGTGGTCGACGTTTTCGGCGGGCGTGTCGGGGCGCATGGGGGACACCGTACTGCCGGGCGGTGACAAGGGGGCAACGGCGGGTGGGGACACGGCACGGAGCACGGGACGCGAGGAGGAGGACGGGGAGACGGGGTGGGACCTCCGGGGAACGGCACGCCCTCCCGGGAGGGAAAGTCCGTCCGGCCCCTACGTTTCGGGGCCGGATCACGGGAGGATCAACGGTGATCGCGCG
>NZ_LIRG01000867.1 GCF_001419695.1 Streptomyces prasinopilosus | reverse complement strand
GGTCGGGAGGGGCAGGGAGACGCCATTGAAGACACTCGGCCACCTGCTGGGTTCCCCGTGGCGGCGCCCGGTTGTCGCCGCGGCCGCGGGTGCCCTGCCCGTCCTGGCCTTCCCGGCGCCGTCCCTGCGGTGGTTCGCCCCCGTCGCGCTGGTGCCGTGGATCGCGCTGGCCCGCACCGCGCCCACCGGCCGGCGTGCCGCGGCCGACGGCTGGTGGGGCGGGTTCGGCTTCATGCTCGCGATGCACCACTGGCTGCTGCCGAACCTGCACGTGTTCACGTTCGTCCTCGCGGCCCTGCTCGGCGCGCTGTGGGCGCCCTGGGGGTGGCTGGTGCGGCGGCTGCTGGGCGGGGCGCCGTCGCGGGGGCGGGCCGCGGCCGCGCTGGTCGTGCTGCCCTCGGCCTGGCTGGCCGCCGAACTGGTCCGTTCCTGGGAGGCGCTGGGCGGTCCGTGGGGCGTGCTCGGTGCGAGTCAGTGGCAGGTGACGCCGGCGCTGCGGCTGGCGTCGGTCGGCGGGGTGTGGCTGATCAGCTTCCTGCTGGTGCTGCTGAACGTCGCCGTGGCCGTGCTGTTCACGGTGCGCCGGGCGAGGGTGCCGGCCGTGGCCAGCCTGGTCGCCGCGGGCGTGGTCACGTCCGTCGTGTGGGTGGGAGCGCCCGCCGCGCAGGCCGACGGCCGGACGAGGATCGCGGTGGTCCAGCCGGGCGTCGTCTCCGGGCCGGACAGCGCGAATCGGCGCTTCGGCCTCGAGGAGCGGCTCACCCGCCGGCTCGCGGGTCAGGATGCCGACCTGGTCGTCTGGGGTGAGAGCAGCGTCGGGTTCGACCTCGGCGCCCGTCCCGACCTGGCGCGGCGGCTCGCCGCACTGTCCCGCGCGGCGGGTGCCGCGGTCCTGGTCAACGTGGACGCGCGGCGCTCCGACCGGCCCGGCATCCACAAGAGTTCGGTGCTGGTCGGCCCCGACGGCCCCACCGGGGAGCGGTACGACAAGATGCGCCTGGTCCCGTTCGGGGAGTACGTCCCGGCCCGCTCCCTGCTGGGCTGGGCCACGTCCGTGGGCGAGGCGGCGGGCGAGGACCGCAGGCGCGGCACCGAGCAGGTGGTGATGGACGCGGGCGGCGGGCTGCGGATCGGCCCGATGGTGTGCTTCGAGTCCGCGTTCCCGGACATGAGCCGGAACCTGGCCGGGAAGGGCGCCGACGTGCTGCTGGCCCAGTCGTCCACGTCGACGTTCCAGCAGAGCTGGGCACCCGGGCAGCACGCCTCGCTCGCCGCGCTGCGCGCCGCCGAGACCGGGCGGCCGGTGGTGCACGCGACGCTGACCGGCGTCTCCGCCGTCCATGGCCCGGACGGCGGACGGATCGGCCCGTGGCTCGGCACGGACGCGAGCACCGCGCGGGTGTACGACGTCCCGCTCGCCCACGGCACCACGCCCTACGTCCGCTTCGGCGACTGGCCGCTGCACGCGGCGCTGCTGGTGCTGGCCGCCTGGGGGGCCGCCGAAGCCGTACGGGCCGTACGGCTCAGGCGGCGGACCGCTCCTGGATCTCACGGACCACGCGCTCGCACAGCTCATGGGTCGCCAGCGCGTCCCGGGCACTGAGCGTCCTGCCCTCCTCGACCGCGTGGAGGAAGGCGAGCACCGCCTGCTCGATACCACGCTGGCGGGCCACCGGCACCCAGTCGCCCCGCCGGTGCACGGTGGGCCGGCCCCGGTGGTCGATCACCTCGGCGAGGTTGACCACCTGCCGCTTGGTGTCCCGGCCGGAGACCTCGAGGATCTCCTCGGCCGAGCCGCTGAGCCTGTTCATCACGCCGAGGGCGGTGAAGCCGTCCCCGGCGAGCTGGAGCACCACGTGGTGCAGCAGCCCGTCCCCGGTGCGGGCCCGCACGGTCACGTCGTCGACCGGGCCGGGGACCAGGAAGCGCAGGGTGTCGACGACGTGGATGAAGTCGTCGAGGATCATCGTGCGCGCTTCCTCCGGCAGCCCGGTCCGGTTCTTCTGCAGCAGGATCAGCTCGCGCGGGTGGTCGGCGCACTGCGCGTAGCCGGGGGCGAAGCGCCGGTTGAAGCCGACGGCGAGGCTCGTCCCCCGCTCCTCGGCGAGGGCCACGAGGCGGGTGGAGTCGGCGAGTTCGTAGGCGAGCGGCTTGTCGACGTACGTCGGGACGCCCGCCTCGAGCAGCCGGGTCACGATCTGCGGGTGGACCTGGGTCGGGGCGTGCACGAAGGCGGCGTCGAGGCCTTGGCCGAGCAGGGCGTCGAGGTCGGCGTGCCGCTGCCCGGGCGGCAGGTGGAGGCCGTCGGCGACGCGGGTGAGCGTCGCGGGGGTACGGGTCTGCAGGTGCAGTTCCACCCCGGGCCGGGTGGCGAGCACCGGGAGGTAGGCCTTCTGCGCGATGTCGCCGAGTCCGATGCAGCCGACCTTCACGGGGCGTTCTCCTCCAGCGGTTTCCTGTCACGGGCACGGGCACGGGCCCGGGCCCGGCTCCGTCGGCGCCGTGGTCGTCGCCGCCGTGATCACTGTCGTGGTTCCGCCCCGAAGGATACGGCGTCCGGCGTCGGGGGCCGCCAGGAGGCGATCTCGTCGAAGCTCCGCAGGAGCAGTCCCGGGACGGCCCTGGAGAGCACGGTGATCGCGGTGTCGCGTACGGCGGTCCCGGCCCGGCCGGTCATCAGGCCGAGGCGGGCCGTCCGCACCGCCCGGCGGGCGATGCCGGTCGTGCGGGGCAGCCGGTCGGCGGTGTACGCGGGGAGGTCGCCGCTGCGGTGGGCGAGGGTGACCGCGTCCTCGATGGCCTGGTTTCCCCCCTGGCCCAGGGTGGGCGGCATCGCGTGCGCGGCGTCGCCGACCAGGGCGACCCGGCCGTGGTGGTAGGCGGGCAGCGGTTCGGCGATGTGGTGGACGTCGTGCCGCAGCACGTCCTCGGGCCGGACGGCGTCCAGCACGGCGGGGATCGGGTCGTGCCAGTCCCCGTAGCGGCGCAGCAGTTCGGCACGCTCGTCGTCGGCGCGTTCCCCGGCGGGGGCCAGGGCGGCGGCGTACGCGTAGACACGGCCGTCCTTGAGCGGGTGCGTTCCCCAGAGGCGGCCCGGTCCCCAGGTCTCGTGCGAGGCGAACCGCACGCCGGGCAGCGGGACCACCGTCCGCCAGGTGGTGAAGCCGGAGTACACCGGCCCGGGGTGGTGCGGGAAGAGCGCGCGGCGCACGGCGGAGTGGATGCCGTCGGCGGCCACCACCAGGTCGGCCTCGAGTTCGCCGTCGGCGGTGCCCACGCGGGCGGGCCGGGCGGGGTCGCCGGGGTGCCCCGCGTCGACGAGGTGCGCGGCGGTGGCCGTGCGGACGGTGCCCGCCGGGAGCCGTCCGGCCAGGTGGTCGACGAGGGTGGCGCGGTGGAGTAGGACGAGGGGTCCCCCGAAGCGTTCGGCCGCGGCCTCCGCACCGGTCCGGGCGAGCCAGCGGCCGCCCGGTGCGCGCACTCCCCCGTCGCCCTGCCAGGCGGACAGGGCGCGGATGTCGTCGCCGAGCCCGATGACGTCCAGTGCGCGCAGTGCGTTGGGGGCGAGGGAGATGGCGGAGCCGACCGGCTCCAGGGAGGCGGACCGTTCCAGCACGGTCACCCTCGTGCCGCGCCGGTGCAGGGCGGCGGCCGCGGTCAGGCCGCCGATCCCCCCGCCGATCACGACGGCCCGTTCCACCTGTGCCTGTGCCATGGTTCCTCCTCGGTTCCCGGCCGACCGGCTCCCGCACACCCGGCCACTACATCTGTAGTGGCTCCCGGGGCCGACTGTACTACAACCGTAGTGAGGCGGGTAGCTTGACCTCCATGTCCGCACGCACCGCACGCACCACGGGCGCCTCCCGCGCCGATCTCGTCGCCGACGCCGCCCTCACCCTGCTCGCCGGACGCGGCATGCGCGGCCTCACCCACCGGGCGGTCGACGAGACGGCCGGGCTCCCCCAGGGCTCCACCTCGAACGTGGCGCGCACCCGGCAGGCACTGCTGGAGCTGGCGGTGCGGCGGCTCGCCGAGCGGGAGGCGCGGGTGCTCGGACTGCACGAGATGCCGGACCCGCGGGCCGGGGCGGACCCGTTGACCGACGCGATGGCGCTGGCCGTCCACCGGGCCCTGACCCGGAACCGCGAACTGGTCCTCGCCCGCTACGAACTGGCCCTGGAGGCCACCCGCCGCCCCGAGCTGCGGACCCACTTCGACGCGGCCGGAGCCCGGTTCCGCGACCTGCTCACCGGCCTGGTCACCGGGCTCGGTTCCACGGACCCCGACCGGCACGCGCTGTCGCTGATCGCCTGGGCGGACGGGCTGATGTTCTCCTGCGTGGCCGGGTCGTTCAGCACGCGCGCACCCGCCCTGGAGGAGGTGCGGGCGAGCCTGCGGGAACTGCTGGACGGGATGCTCACCCCCCGCCGGGCGCCCGGCGGCCGATAAATCCCTGGCCGCGGACCCCGCGGCCAGAAAAGATGTGTACATGACGATTCAGCGCCACGTACCCGCCACGGACGCCGCCGACCGCGCCATGCTGGAGGGCTGGCTCGACTACCACCGCCAGACCCTCGCCCAGAAGTGCGAAGGGCTGACCGACGAGCAACTGCGCACCGCCTCGGTCCCGCCGTCCGACCTGTCGCTGATGGGGCTGGTACGGCACATGGCGGACGTCGAGCGCGGCTGGTACCGCAGGGTTCTCGCGGGCGAGGACGCCGAACCGCTCCACTACGACGAGGCCGACCCGGACGGCGACTTCCACCTCACCGGGACGGAGACCTGGCAGGAGGCGTACACCACCTGGCAGGCCGAGGTGGACGTCGCCCGGCGCAACGCGGCCGGCTTCGGCCTGGACGACCTGGCCAGGGGCCGGCACAGGTCCGGCGAGCGGTTCACCCTGCGCTGGATCCACACCCACATGATCGAGGAGTACGCGCGCCACAACGGCCACGCCGACCTGCTCCGCGAGCGGCTCGACGGCGCCACCGGCGACTGACGGCCGCGCCGAGCCGGCCGGGAACGCCGCCGCTCTCGGTGCACCCGCTCCCGCCGTCCCCCGGCCGGGGCCCGACCGCGCGTCACCCTCGGCGCTCCCGCGACCCCCGTAAGGGGCCGGAGATCACCCTTGCGGGGCATCCTCCGCCCGCCCTCCGGCCCGCGGGCGGCCGGAGGGAGCAGAGTGAGGCGGGTGCATCGAAAGACGACCAGAGCAGCACTGCTGGTGACCGTGGCGCTCTCCGCCCTCTCGGGCTGCGTGACGGTGCAGCGTCCCCCCGCGCCCGGCCCGGACGCGGGCGCGGCCCGGCTGTCGGAGCCGCACCCGGACACCCGGACACGGCAGGCGGTCCAGGCGCCCGCGCGCGAGGCCCTGGAGATGATCGCGCCGTCGCGCCCTAAGAAGTCGCCCGCGTCCCCCTCGCGCCGCGCCACCCCCACGGCACCCGCCCCACGGGGGACGGCGCCGCCGGACGACCGGAACCGCAGACCGGCCCCCGGCGGCCCGGTCCACGGCAGGGCCACCCCGCCCCGGACACCCGACGCGGAGGTGTCCGAGGCCGCGGAGGCGCTCCGCCGCGACCTGCGCGGGCGGGCGGAGGTCTGCGCCCTGGGCAGGGAGTACGGCCACTGGCCCGCGGGCAGTCCGGAGGCGGCCATCTGCGAGGAGACCTACGGGCGTTGACCGCCCCGGCGCCCGCCCTGCTCCGCTCCGCCCCGTCCTGGCCCGCCCCGCCCTACGGGCGCCGCCTCGGCGGTCTCCATCCCCCGGCCGGCCCGCCTTCCTCCAGTCGGACCTCCATGCGCCGGATGGCGGCCCGGACCCTGTCGCCGTAGGGGTCGGCGGCGAGGACGCGGGCGGCGCCGCGGGCCCGGCGGAGGTGGGTGCGGGCGGCCTCGGGG
>NZ_LIRG01000866.1 GCF_001419695.1 Streptomyces prasinopilosus | reverse complement strand
TCGAGGAACAGACCGGCGCGCTGCTCACCCGCAGCGCCGACGAGGCGCGCGGCATGCTGCTGACGGCGGCGTCGCTCAGCGCCGCCGGACTGGCCGCCCTGCTGCTGTGCGTCGGCATGTCGTGGCGGATCACCCGCTCGCTCTCGCGCCGGCTGCGCGGCCTGCGGATGGCCACCCTCGGCCTGGCCGAGGAGCGGCTGCCCGACGTGGTGGCCCGGCTGGAGCGGGGCGAGAAGGTCGACGCCGAGTCGGCGACCACGCCCCTGGACTACGGCCACGACGAACTCGGCCAGGTCGCGCAGGCGTTCAACACGGCGCAGCGCACCGCCGTGCACACGGCGGTCGAACTCGCCGACACCCGGCGCGGTTTCCAGAAGGTCATCCTGGGGATCGCCCGGCAGAGCCAGAACCTGGTCAACCTCCAGCTCAGCAAGCTCGACCAGCTGGAGCGCACCCACACCGACCCCGAGGTCCTCAAGGGGCTGTACGAACTCGACTCCACGGCCAGCCAGTTGCGCCGCTACGAGGAGAACCTGGTCATCATCAGCGGTGAGCGGCCCGGTCGTTCGTGGAGCGAGCCGGTCGCGCTGATCGACATCCTGCGCAGCGCCGTCGGCGAGGTCGCCGAGTACCAGCGGGTGGACGTGCACACCGACGAGGAGGTCGCGCTGGCCCCGCCCGCGGTGGCCGACGTCATCCACCTGCTGGCCGAGCTGATCGACAACGCCACGGCGTACTCGCCGGCGCCGAGCCCCGTCGGGGTACGTGCCGCGCTGGTGGCCAAGGGCCTCGCCGTCGAGATCGAGGACCGGGGCCTGGGCATGTCGGAGGAGGACTACGCCTCGCTCAACTCCCAGCTGGCCAGTCCCCCGCAGTTCGACGTGGTGGCGCTCGCCGACGACCTCCGGCTCGGCATGTTCGTGATCTCCCAGCTGGCCCACCGGCACGGCATCACCGTCACCCTGCGCCCGTCGCCGTACGGCGGGACGGCGGCGATCGTGCTGATCCCCCACGCGATCGTGGTGCGGGAGCCGGCGCCCGCCGCCCCGCAGGCCGCGCCCGGCACCACCGGTGCCGCGGACCGCGACCCGGCGCACGTCCCGCACGCCGTGAGCGGCGACGACCCGGCGGGCGGGCCCGGCGCCGGCGGGGTGACCGCCCCGGACGCTCCGGGGACCGGGGGCACCTCGCACCCGCGGGCCCCCTCGGACGGACCGCCGCCGCTGCCGGCCCGCTCCGGAGCCGCCGCACGGACCGCCGCCCGCACGGCCGCCTCCGCTCCCGCGTCCCGGCCGGGCGGGCTCACCCCGCTCCCCCGCCGCGTGCCGCAGACCAGCCTGGCCGCCGAACTCCGTGAGGAGGCGGTCCCGGCCGCCGAGGAGGACGCCGGGGACTTCACGGCGGAGCACGCCGCCTCCTCCCTCGCCGGCTTCCAGCGCGGCACGTCCGAGGCACGCGGCGACGCCGGGGCCGACGACGGTGCCGTGCGGCCGGCCGCCGGCGACGGCACGACGGCGGCCTCCGGGCCGCCCGCAGAAGTGCCCGCCGAGGTACCGGCCGCCCCCCGGGACTCCCCGGCCCCGCCCGCCGACCGCTGAACGCCGAACACCGAACACCGAAGAAGGAACAGAGCCATGACACGCCCCGTACCCGCCACTCACACCCAGCTCGATCAGCTGCTGACCGGACTCGTGGAGCGGGTCGCCGACGTGAACCAGGCCGTGGTCCTGTCCGAGGACGGGCTGGTGGTCAGCAAGTCCACCGGGTTCCTGCGTGACGACGCGGAACGTCTGGCGGCCACCGCGTCCGGGCTGATGAGCCTCAGCAAGGGCGTCAGCATGGACTTCCGCGGCGGCCCGGTGCGCCAGGCGCTCATCGAGATGGCCAACAGCTACCTGATCCTCACCTCGGCCGGGCCCGGCGCCCATCTCGTGGTGCTCACCGGCCCGGGTGCGGACGTCGGGGTGGTCGCGTACCAGATGAACATGCTGGTGAAGAAGATCGGTGAGCACCTGAGCGCGGCACCCCGGGGCACGGCGGACCCCGCCGACTCCGGCGTGTGAGGTGAGCGGAGGCGACGTCGCGGGCAGGCTCGTCCGACCGTTCACCCTGACCGGTGGCCGGACCCGGCCGAGCCGCGCCGACTTCACGCTCATCACGACGGTGACGACGGTCGAGCCCCAGCCCGTGGAGGCCGCCCGGCCGCAGCCCGAGCACACCCGCATCCTGCGGCTGTGCTCGGAGCCCCTCGCGGTGGCGGAACTCGCGGCGCGTCTCGACCTCCCGGTGAGCGTGGTCGTGATCATGCTCTGCGACCTGCTGGAAGCGGGCCGGATCGCCGTCCGCCCGCCGCATCACGTCACCCGCACCACACCGGACCTGGATCTGCTGCAGAAAGTGAGGGACGGCCTTGGCCGGCTCTGACAACACCGCTCCGGCGCCCACCGAGCGTCCGGCACCCGACACGGTCAAGATCCTGATCGCCGGGGGCTTCGGCGTGGGCAAGACCACCATGGTCGGCTCGGTCAGCGAGATCGCCCCGCTGCGCACCGAGGAACCGCTGACCATGGCGGGCCTGGGCGTCGACGACCTCGACGGCATCGAGGAGAAATGTGCCACCACCGTGGCGCTGGACTTCGGCCGGATCACCGTCTCCGACGACCTCGTGCTGTACCTGTTCGGCACGCCGGGCCAGCAGCGGTTCTGGTTCATGTGG
>NZ_LIRG01000865.1 GCF_001419695.1 Streptomyces prasinopilosus | reverse complement strand
GCGCCTCACCGTCAGCCACGCCTTCCACTCCGCGGACATGGAGCCGGTCGTCGCGCCCTTCGCCGAGGCGGTGGCCGCCACCGCGCTCAAACCGCCCGCCATCGGGTTCGTGTCCACCCTCACCGGGACCTGGCACACCCCGGACTCCGCCGTGGACGGCGGCCACTGGGCCGAGGCCGTCCGCCGGCCCGTCCGTTTCACCGAGGCCCTGGCCGCCCTCGCCGGGACCGGTCCGCGGGTCGTCTGGGAGATCGGCCCCCACCCCCACCTCACGCCCCTCGCCCGGACCACCCTCGCCGAGCCCCACCCCGTCTGGCTCACCACGCTCCACCAGGGGCGCACCGACCAGACCCGGCTCCACGCCGCCCTGGCCGACCACCACAACCTCACCGGCGCCGACCTGGACTGGAAGGCGCTCCACGAGGGCAAGGGGCACCGCACGACGAGCCTCCCCCTCTACCCGTTCCACCGGAAGACGCTGGTCGCTCCCCCCGCGCGCCGCGACCCCGCGGCACATGCCGCCGGCCACCCGCTGTTCGACCGTCCCAATGAGCACCGGAGCGAGGGACCGTGACGTACCGAGCCGAGACCTACGAGAAGACCTTCGCGGGGCACGAGCCCCTGATCGCCCAGCACCGCGCGGCGGGCGCCGGACTGCTGCCCGCCGCGGTGCAGCTGGAGATGGCGATGGCGGGCCTCGCCCGGCTGGGGCCGTTCACGCCGCTGGAACTCACGGACGTGGCCTTCCTCAGGCCCCTCACCCTCGCCGACGACGCGACGGCGGCCGTCCGGCTCGACATCGGCCGCGAAGCGGGCACCCACCGGGATCCGGAGGCACGCCGGGGCCCGGGCACCCGTCCGGACGCGGGGACGCGCTTCGAGCTGAGCACCCTCGTGGCGGGGGAGCGCAAGCAGCTGTCCACCGGCCACGGCCGGCCGCTGCCGGCCGGCACGACGCCCGGGGCCCTCCCCGGGGTGTCCGGGACGCGCGCGATCGCCCCGGACGACCTGTACGCCGGCTGGGCGCGCGCCGGTCTGCGGTACGGGCCCGACTTCCGCACCGTCCGTGAACTCACCGTCGGGGACGGCACCGCCCGGGCCGTCCTGCGCAGCGACGCCGCACCCATGCCGTGGCTCGTCGACCCGCTGCTGACGGACGGTGTGTTCCAGGTCGTGAGCTGCGCGCTCCAGGACCCGTGGGGGGACCGGGGCCTCCCGGAACCGGCCGGACCGCGGCCCATGCTGCCCATCGGGGTGGAGCGCATCGCCGTCCACACCGCCCTGCCGGCCTCCCCGCGCCCGGGTGTCACCGTCCTGGTCCGCCGCACCGCCACGGAGGGCGCCTACGCGACGGCCGACGCCGTGCTCCTCGGACCGTCGGGCGAGGTCGCCGTCGAGTTCCGCGGCGTGCGCATGCGCCGTACGACGACGCTCACACCGTCCGCCGAGCCGCACGCGGAGCCGTCCGCCGAGCCGTCCGCCGAGCCGTCCGCCCGGCAGGACCGGGCCGGACGACCGATCTCCCGTATCCACTGGCGGCCCGCACCCGCACCCGCGCCCGGCCCCGGGGCCGGGGCCGGGCAGGACACCTGGGTGGTCCTCCACCACGACGACGCCACCGGCGAGCACACCGTCCGCCACCTTCGCGCCCGGGGCGCCCGGGTGGTGGAGGTCGGCCTCGGCACGTCCGCCGCGGGTCCGGGACGGGGGGCCGCCGACCGGGCGCGGGACCGCGACCGCCTCGTCCTGCCGCACGCCGACGAGGACGGCTTCCGGCGGCTGTGGGAGGACGTCGGCGCCCCGGTGGCGGGCGTGGTGCACCTGTGGAACGCCACCGCGGCGGCCGACGGCGGGGAGGAGGCCGCCGAACTCCGGTCGGGTCTGTACGGGTGCTTCGCCGCGCTGAAGACGCTCGGCGAACGGCAGCGCAGGTCCCGCTTCCTGGTGGCGACCCGGTACGCCCAGCCGGTCGCGGACGCCGACCGGCCCGTGCCCGCCCGCGCGGCCCTGTGGGGCCTGCTCCGCACGGCGGCCATCGAGTACCCCGGACTGCGCCCCCGGCTCGTCGACCTCGACGACGCCACCGACGTGCTGACGGCGGAACTCGGCGACGGCCCCGTCGAGGTCGGCTACCGGCGGGGCGTCCGCCACGAACCCGTGCGGCTGTTCCACGGACCGGACCTCCCGCGGCGCCGGCCCATCAGGCGGGGCGGCCGGTACCTCGTCCTCGGAGGACACGGCGGCCTGGGCCTGGAGGTGGCCCGCCGGTTCGCCGAGGAGGGAGCCGGACTCGTCGCGCTCGTCAGCCGCAGCGGCGGGACGGGCACCGCCGGCGGGGCGCGCCCGGCGGTCACCGGGCCGGAGGGCTGCGCCGTCGTGTCGTACGCCGCCGACGTCACGGCCCCCGGCGAGCTGCGGGCCGTCGTGGAGCGCGTCCGGGCCGAGCATGGCGAACTGCACGGCGTGGTCCACGCCGCGGGCACCCTCAAGGACGGACTGATCCGGTCCGCCCGCGCGGAGGACATCACCGCGGTCATGCGGCCCAAGGCCGACGGCGTCCGTGAACTCGCGGCCGCCGTCACCGGGACGGACCTCGACTTCGCGGTCCTGTTCGCCTCCGTCTCCGGCACCTTCGGGAACCTCGGCCAAGCGGGTTACGCCGCCGCCAACGCCTACCTGGACGCCTTCGCCCACGCGCACGGCGCGCCCTGGCTCAGCGTCGACTGGGGCCTGTGGGGCGAGGTCGGCATGGGCACGTCGGTCGCGGACCAGCTCCGGCGCCGGGGCGTCAGGCCGCTCGGCACGGCCGAGGCCCTGGACGCGCTGATCGCCGTCCTGGGAGGAGACGCCCGCCAGGTGGTCGTCGCCCACCCGGACGGCACGGAGTCCGGGTCCGGACGTCCGGAGCCCGGAACCGGGCGCGCCGAACCGGGACCGGACGGCACGGGGCCCCGGCCGGCCGGCGGCCCGG
>NZ_LIRG01000864.1 GCF_001419695.1 Streptomyces prasinopilosus | reverse complement strand
GAACACGGCCGTACCGACGACAACGGCCGGCTGCACGCCACTGCGTCCCGGCCCTCCGCCCCGCCCCGCTCCGGCACCCCGTCCCGGCCGCCGGGCGCGTCCCGCGCCGGGGCCGGTTCCACGGTCGCGCACGGTCAGGACATCCGCCCGCGCGGCCAGGAGTGCCGCAGCGGCGAGCGGCTGCTGCCGGCCGGCACCCTGGTGACCCCGGCCGTGCTGGGCCTCGCCGCGGCCGCCGGGTACGACACGCTCAGCACCCTCCCCCGCCCCCGCGTCGAGGTCCTCGTCCTCGGCGACGAACTGCTCACCGCGGGCCTGCCGCACGACGGACTGATCCGGGACGCCCTCGGCCCGATGCTGCCGCCCTGGCTGCGCGCCCTCGGCGCCGAGGTCACCGCCGTCCGCCGGGTCCGCGACGACGCGCAGACGCTGTACCGGGCGATCACGAGGTCCGGCGCCGATGTCGTCCTCACCACCGGCGGTACCGCCGCGGGCCCGGTCGACCACGTCCACCCGACGCTGCACCGCATCGGTGCCGAACTCCTCGTGGACGGAGTCGAGGTGCGCCCCGGCCACCCCATGCTCCTGGCCCGCACCAAGGAGGGTCAGTACCTCGTCGGGCTGCCCGGCAACCCCCTCGCCGCGGTCTCCGGGCTGCTCACGCTCGCCGAACCCCTGCTGCGGACCCTCGCGGGCCGTCCCGCCCCCGAGCCGTACACGATGCCGCTGCGGGACGCGGTGCAGGGGCATCCGCACGACACCCGGCTCGTCCCGGTCGTCCTGCGCGGTGACGCGGCCCTGCCGCTGCGCTACAACGGGCCCGCCATGCTGCGGGGTGTCGCGGCGGCCGACGCCCTCGCGGTCGTCCCTCCGGGGGGTACACGTCCCGGTCAGGAGACGGAACTGCTGGATCTGCCCTGGGCGTCCGGGGGAATCGGGGTGTGTTTCACGTGAAACTTTCGGGCGAGGACGTCATGGCCCGCCAGGCGGACGAGCACTTGGTGACCCATCGGGTGAAACTGCCCAGGAAGGTGGTCGAGCACCCGGTCCGCCAGGTCGCCAAACGGCTGTCCATGGCGTTGCTCCTCCTCGTGGTGACGGCGTTGATCGTGTACCTCGACCGCGACGGCTACACCGACAACTCCGACGGCACCCTCGACTTCCTCGACGCCTTCTACTACGCGACCGTCACCCTCTCCACCACGGGGTACGGCGACATCACCCCGGTCAGCGACGCCGCCCGGCTGACCAACATCTTCGTCGTCACACCGCTGCGCGTGATGTTCCTGATCATCCTGGTCGGCACCACCCTCGAAGCCCTCACCGAACGCACGCGGGAGGAGTGGCGACTGAACCGCTGGAGGTCCACCTTGCGTGATCACACCGTCGTCGTCGGGTTCGGTACGAAGGGCAGGTCCGCGATCAAGACCGTCTGCGCGACGGGGCTCCGCAAGGAGCAGGTCGTCGTGGTCGATCCCAGCAGCAAGGCGATCGAGGCCGCGGCGGCCGACGGATTCGCGGGCGTCATAGGTGACGCGACGCGCAGCGAGGTGCTGAAGCGGGCCGAGGCCTACCGGGCGAAGCAGATCATCATCGCCACCCAGCGCGACGACACGGCCGTGCTGGTGACGCTGACGGCCCGCCAGCTCAACCGCGGCGCGAAGATCGTGGTCGCGGTGCGGGAGGAGGAGAACGCCCCCCTGCTGAAGCAGTCGGGTGCCGACGCGGTCATCACCAGCGCCAGCGCGGCCGGCCGGCTGCTCGGCCTGTCCGTGCTCAGCCCGGCGGCCGGCATGGTGATGGAGGACCTCATCCAGCAGGGCACCGGTCTCGACATGGTCGAACGGCCGGTCATAAAGGCCGAGGTGGGCAAGTCGCCGCGCGAGGTCGACGATCTGGTGGTGAGCGTCCTGCGCGGACACCGGGTGCTCGGCTACGACGACGCGAACGTCGGGGCGCTCGAGCTGACGGACCGGCTGATCACCATCGTGCGGGCGACGCCGGGCAGTCAGGTCGCCCCCGACATCCGCCCGCTCCACGACTGACGGTCCGCGGGAGCCTCACCACCGGGACGCGCGAGTGACACCGTGGTGCTCCGGGCCACCCGCTCCGGAGCACCACGGCCCCACCCGCC
>NZ_LIRG01000863.1 GCF_001419695.1 Streptomyces prasinopilosus | reverse complement strand
GGCGGCACCGAACGGCGGCGCCACGGCCAGGAGGCCGAGAACCGTCCCCCCGTCTCCAGCCGGGAGCTCAGCAAGGCACCCGCGGAACTCATCGAGGAGCCCGGCCCCCGCGTCAATTGGCGCGTCTTCGTCATCGCCTCGGCCGTCATCGTCGCCTTCTCCCTCTGGGCCATGTTCGCGCCCGGGCACGCTGCCGGCACCATGCGGGCCATGGTGGCCTGGATCGCGGAGAACCTCGGCTGGTTCTACGTCCTGACCATCACCGTGGTGATCGTGTTCGTCCTCTGGGTCGCGCTGTCCAAGGAGGGGTCCGTCCGGCTCGGCCCCGACCACTCCCGGCCGCAGTACAAGCTCTTCACCTGGGTGGCCATGCTGTTCGCCGCCGGNNNGTACATGGCTCCGCCGGCGGGCGAGGGCGGGACGGCCGCGGCCGCCCAGGACGCCGTGGTGTGGACCATGTTCCACTACGGCGTGGCCGGCTGGGCCATGTACTCGCTGCTCGGCATGGCCATGGGGTACTTCGCCTACCGCTGGGGCATGCCGCTGTCCATCCGGGCCGCCCTGTACCCCCTGCTCGGCAAGCGCGTCCGCGGCGGGATCGGCGACGCCATCGACATCGTCACCCTGGTCGGCACCGTCTTCGGCGTCGCCACCTCCATGGGCATCGGCGTCGTGCTGCTGAACGTCGGCTTCGCCTGGCTGTTCGGCCTCCCGGAGGGCCTGGCCCTGCAGATCGCGCTGGTGGTCGTGGCCGTGATCATGACCATCGCCGCCTGCACCTCGGGCCTGGACAAGGGAATCCGGCTGATCTCCGAGCTGAACATCTGGAGTGCGGCGGCCATGCTGCTCTACATCCTGGTGACCGGAGAGACGGCGTTCCTGCTCAACGCGCTGGTGGAGAACATCGGCCGGTTCGTCTTCTCGCTGCCGGACCGGACCCTGCAGACCTTCGCCTACCAGGAGGGGGGCTCCGAGTGGATGGCCGGCTGGACCCTGTTCTTCTGGGCGTTCTGGCTGGCCTGGGGCCCGTTCGTGGGACTGTTCCTCGCCCGCATCTCCCGCGGCCGGACCCTGCGCGAGTTCGTCATCGCCGCCATCACCGCCCCGGTGCTCTGCGACTTCCTGCTCGTGAGCATCTTCGGCAACAGCGCCATGCACCAGGTCCTGAACGGCAACACGGAGTTCGCCCGGCAGGCCGTGGACAGCCCGGAGAAGGGCTGGTTCGCGCTGCTGGAGATGTTCCCCGGCGCCGCCTTCCTGATCGGCCTCGGCACGCTGTCCGGATTGCTGTTCTACCTCACCAGCGCCAACTCGGGCGCCATGGTGATGTCCAACTTCTCCTCCTCGATCCCCGAACCGTCACAGGACGGGGCGAAGTGGCTGCGCGTCTTCTGGGCGGTGCTCACCGCGGTGCTGACCATCGCGATGCTGGTGGCCGGCGGGGTCACCACCATGGAGTACGCGACGCTCATCTTCGCCCTGCCGGTGACGGTCATCGCCTGGCTGGTGATGGCCTCCTTCTCCAAGGCCCTGCGCATGGAGCGGGCCGAGCGCGAGGGCCGGGTCCTGCGCCGGCAGTCGACGGCGGCGCACGGTGGCCAGGCGCCCGAGCGCACCTGGCGGCAGCGGCTGGAGCGGATGCGCTCCTACCCCTCGCAGAAGCAGGTGGCCCAGTTCATGGAGCGCACCGTGCAGCCGGCGCTGGCCGACGTGGTCCGCGAGTTCGGGAAGCAGGGGTACCAGGCCACGCTGGACCCGGTCCCGAACGAGCACGCCGGCATCCCCGGCCACGCGCTGGTGGTCACGATCCCCGAGCACCGCGGCTTCCACTACCAGGTGCAGGCCGTCGAGGCCCCGGTGCCGATGTTCGGCGGACGCATGTCCCGGCAGACGGACGTCTACTACCGGGTCGAGGTGTTCACCCAGACCGGCTCCGAGGGCTACGACCTCATGGGCCTGTCCCACCAGCAGGTGATCGACGACGTCCTGGACCGCTACGAGGCGCACCTGGGCTTCCTCACCTACTCCACCCAGCACGACTACGCCTCCGTGCTCACGCCGTCGGTCGCGGCCACCACGGGCGCCCGCCCGGTGGCGGGGCCCGCGGGGCCGCGGAACGACGCCGGTGCGGACACGGCGGGCGCCGGGCCGAAGCCGTAGGGCTGCTCCGGCGGCCGTCCGGAGGTGAGTCGCCCCCCGCGGAGCACCGGGAGGGACGGCGCCGGACCCGCCGAACCGCTCGAACGGCGAGCTCACCCCTCGAGGAACTCGGTGATCCGGGGGGCGAGCTTCTTCGGGGCCATGACGACGGCACCGTGGTCGAGGCCGGGCAGGGTGCGGTGGTCGGCCCGCGGCAGGATCCCGGTGAGGGCGCGGGCGGCGCGCTGGAAGGCCGCCGGGCTCTTGCCGCCGGTCAGCACGCGGGTGCGCACGGCCACTCCCTTCCACTCCGCGGCGTCGAGCGGCTTGCCTCGCTGGGTATCGCCCATGACCGCGATGTCGTAGGGCAGGGTGCGGGCCAGTCCGGTGAGGCTCGCCCACGTCCTCGGCATGAGCCTCATGAGGAACACGGCGATGCGGGGCATGCCCTGCACCCTGGTCATGAAGTACGTGACCGCGTCGCCGTGCCGGCCTTCCGCGAGCAGCGCGGTGATCCGCCGCGCGAGGTCCTCGGGTGGTCCGTCGTCGCCCTCGGCGACCACGAACGGCGGCTCGTACAGGGCCAGGCGGTCGACCTTCACTCCGGCGGCAGCCGCGCGCAGGGCGAGGACCGCTCCGGAGGACGAACCGAACAGCGACGCCGAACCGCCGACGTGTTCGATCAGGGCGGCGATGTCCTCGATCTCGCGCTCGGGGGCGTAGGCGTCGGCGTCGCCGCTGGCACCCCGTCCGCGCCGGTCGTAGTTGATCACGGTGAAGTGCCGGGCGAGGAGAGCCGCGAGTCCGGTGGTGTCGGAGCGGTCGGCCAGTGCCGAGGCGACCAGGACGACGGCCGGTCCGCTGCCCGACCGCTCGAACGCGATCTCGGTGCCGTCGGCGGAGACGACGCGGGCCTCGGCTGCGACCGACCGCTCTCGGGCTGTTGACATGTCCGTCTCTCCAGTTCACGTAGGGGCCGCACCGCTGTGACGCGAGGTGCTGCCGGTGAGACTCCCGCGGGGCGGAGAACTCATCGGTGCTCCGCCGAGCCGGCTCCTCGGCGTTCACGGCAGGCGTCCTCCAGGACGAGAACCGGGCACGGGCTGCCGGTGGAACAAAGAGGCGCCGGCGAGACCCGGGTGCGCGAGTGCCTCGCCTCGCGGCAAGACCCCGGGCGGCCGGCGTGCCGGCCGTCGTGGGCGGCACGGACCGTCGCCCCGTGCTCCCCGGTGTGCCGCCGCGTCCGCGGGGGCCATATCCCCTTGCCGGGCTCCGGGCGCCCCTCTATGGTTTCTCGCATGGGATCTCTGTGAGGACGAGGGTGCGCGGCGTTGAGCTCGGCTCCGTCGCCGCATCCGGCAGCGTGCTCGCGACGCGCCACTGACCCACGCCACCGCCCGGCCGGTTCCGTCGACTGCCGGCCGTGGGGGTGTCCGCGTCGCCCCTCCACGGCCGTTCCGCCGAGCGCGCTCACGCCTTCCCCCGTCCTCACGACGTATCAGGAGACACGCGTGCCCACTGCGCAATGCGCACTGCATGACATCACCAAGCGTTACGACGACCACCTCGTGTTCGACCGGGTCGGCTTCAGCATCGCGCCGGGCGAGAAGGTCGGTGTGATCGGCGACAACGGCTCGGGCAAGTCCACGCTGCTCAAGCTCCTCGCCGGGCGCGAGCGGCCCGACGACGGAACGCTCACCGTGGTCGCCCCCGGAGGCGTCGGCTACCTGGCGCAGACGCTGGAACTGCCGCTCGACGCCACCGTCCAGGACGCCGTCGACCTGGCCCTGTCCGACCTGCGCGAGCTCGAAGCGGCGATGCGCCGGGCCGAGGCGGAACTGGCCGAGCACGACACGGACGGTCCGGGAACCGAGCTGGCCGCCGGCCTCCGGCACTACGCCGGCCTCGTCGAGCGGTACCAGGCCCGCGGCGGCTACGAGGCCGACGTGCGGGTGGAGGTCGCGCTGCACGGCCTCGGGCTGCCGGGCCTGGGCCGCGGCCGGGAACTCGGGACCCTCTCCGGCGGCGAGCGCTCCCGCCTCGCCCTCGCCGCCACCCTGGCCTCGGCGCCGGAACTGCTGCTGCTCGACGAGCCGACCAACGACCTCGACGACCGGGCGGTGGAATGGCTGGAGGAGCACCTGGGGGGCCATCGCGGCACCGTGGTCGCGGTCACCCACGACCGGGTGTTCCTCGACCGGCTCACCACCACGGTCCTGGAGGTCGGCTCCGGCCGCGTCGCCCGCTACGGCAACGGCTACGAGGGCTACCTGACGGCCAAGGCCGTGGAGCGCGAGCGACGGCTGCGGGAGTACGAGGAGTGGCGTGCCGAACTCGACCGCAACCGGGGGCTGCTCGCCTCCAACGTGGCGCGGATGGACGGCATCCCGCGCAAGATGCCCCTCTCCGTGTTCGGTCACGGCGCGTACCGCAGGCGGGGACGCGACCACGGTGCGATGGTGCGGATCCGCAACGCCAAGCAACGCGTGGCGCAACTGACCGAGAACCCGGTCGCGGCCCCCGCGGACCCGCTGTCCTTCACCGCCCGCATCGACACCGCGGGCCCGGGGGCGGGAGAGGCGGAGCAAGCGGTGGCCGAGCTGACCGGCGTGCGCGTCGCGGACCGGCTCGCCGTCGGCTCTCTGCGCATCCGGCCGGGCGAGCGGCTGCTGATCACCGGCCCCAACGGCGCGGGCAAGACGACCTTGTTGCGGGTGCTCTCCGGAGAACTGGAGCCGGACAGCGGCTCGGTGGACGTCGGCTGCCGGGTCGGGCACCTGCGGCAGGACGAGATGCCCTGGCCGCCCGGGGCGACCGTGCTGCGGGCCTTCGCCCACGGCCGGGACGGCTACCTGGACGACCATGCCGGGAAACTGCTCTCCCTGGGCCTGTTCAGCCCGTCCGACCTGCGGCGGCGGGTGGAGGAGCTGTCGTACGGGCAGCGGCGCCGGATCGAGATCGCCCGGCTGGTGAGCGACCCGACGGACCTGCTGTTGCTGGACGAGCCCACCAACCACCTCACCCCGGTGCTGGTGGAGGAACTGGAACAGGCCCTGGTGGACTACCGGGGTGCCGTGGTCGTCGTCACCCACGACCGCCGGATGCGCTCCCGGTTCACCGGTGCCCGGCTCACCATGGAGCACGGGAGCATCACCGGGTTCAGAGCAGCCTGAGCCCTCACGGCCTGAGTCCTCGCAGGCCGACTCCTCCGCACCCACGGGGGCACGGGCTCCGGGGCCGCGTCGGCCGGCGCTCGCCGGGCCCCGGGCCCGGGTCCGGCGAGCGCGGCCCGGGCCGGCCGGGGGCGTCGCCACCGTGGAGCGAACTCTGCCGCATTTCCAACGCGTTCGCCGTGCTTCAGGCTCGTTCGCCGTGCAGCACCGCGAGCAGGTGCGCCACCTCGCCCGCGACGGCGTCGCGGGCGGGGCCGAGGTATGTGCGGGGGTCGACGGTCTCCGGGTGCGTCCGCAGACAGGCGCGGGCGGTCCGGGTGAACTCCTCGTTCAGGCGGGTGGAGATGTTGATCTTCGTCATTCCCGCCCCGACGGCCCTGGCCAGTCCGTCGTCCGCGACCCCGGACGAGCCGTGCAGGACCAGCGGGACGCCCACCGCGTCGCGCAGCCTGGTGATGAGTGCGAAGTCGAGGACGGCGTCCCGGGTGGTCATGGCGTGGGAGCTGCCCACCGCCACCGCCAGGGCGTCGACCCCGGTGGCGGCGACGAAGTCCCGCGCCTCCCGGGGGTCGGTGCGCACCCCCGGGGTGTGCGCGCCGTCCTTGCCTCCGACCTCGCCGAGTTCCGCCTCGACCCACACGCCGCGGGCGCGGCAGTGGTCCGCGACCTCCCGGGTCGCCGTCAGGTTCTTCTCGTACGGGAGTCCGGACGCGTCGAACATGACGGACGTGAAGCCGAGCCGTACGGCCTCGTGCACCAGCTCGGTGGACCGAGCGTGGTCGAGGTGGACGGCGACGGGCACGCGCGAGGTGCGTGCGACGGCGAGGGCCGCGAGCCCGATCGGTGCGAGCGCTCCGTGGTAGCGGACGGTGTTCTCGCTGATCTGCAGGATCACGGGCCGCCGCGCGGCCTCGGCGCCGTTCACTATGGCTTCGGCGTGTTCGAGCTGCACCACGTTGAACGCCCCGGCTCCCACCCCGTCCCGGGCGGCGGGGCCGACGATGTCCTCGGTGGGGGTGAGCGGCATGGACGTCCTCCACGGTCACGGCGGTACGGATGCGCAGACGGGTGCCGGCGTCGAAGCCGCCGGCCACGGGACGGGGGACGGCGGCAGCCGGCGGCGCCAAGGCCCCGCGCGGGACGCCGGGCCGGCCCCCGCCGTCGTCAGGGGCGGTCGCCCGGCCGGGCGCGTCGTTCTCCTCAGGCACGGCTGTCCTGGAGGACGACGGAACGGGTCAGGTTGCGGGGCCGGTCGGGGTCGTACCCGCGTGCCTCGGCGAGCGCGACGGCGAGGCGCTGGGCGCGTACGAGGTCGGCGAGCGGGTCCAGGTCCGCGGGCGTTCCGGTGGAGTCCGCGACCAGGGTGCCCCCGGCCCGGGCGACGTCGTCGGCCAGACCTTCCGGGAGCCCTCCGAACGCCCAGGTGACCCGGCCCGGACCGGCGATGCTGATGGGCCCGTGCCGGTACTCCATCGCCGGATACGCCTCGGTCCAGGCGCCGGCGGCCTCCCGCATCTTCAGGGCGGCCTCCAGCGCCAGGCCGCAGGTCCAGCCGGTGCCCAGGAAGGTGACCTGCTCGGCTCCGGTCACGGTGGCGTCGAGGGGCTGCGCGACGGCCCGTTCGGCGTCGCGGATCGCGGCGTCCAGGGGCCGTACACCGGCGGGCAGGGCGTCCTCCGACTCCAGGTGGGCGCGCAGCAGGGCGAGGTTGGCGGTGGCGAACCGGGTCTGGACGACCGACTCCTCGTCGGCGAAGTCCAGTACGGCGACGGCGTCGGCCGCCCGCATCACGGGCGTCGCGGGGTCGGCGGTGACGGCGCCGGTGGCGACCGTGCCCTTCATCCGGCGCAGCAGGTCGAGGACCTCGGTGGTGGTGCCGGACCGGGTGAGGGCGAGGACCCGGTCGTAGCGCCGGCCGAGCGGGAATTCGGAGGCGGCGTACGCGTCGGTCTCGCCGTGGCCGCCGGTCTCCCGCAGGACGGCGTAGGACTGGGCCATGAACCAGGAGGTGCCGCAGCCGACGACGGCGACGCGCTCCCCGCGCCGGGGCAGGGCCGC
>NZ_LIRG01000862.1:1507-1659 GCF_001419695.1 Streptomyces prasinopilosus | reverse complement strand
GACGGCGAAGGCCTCGTTGAGTTCGACGGCGGAGACGTCGGACCAGGTGATGCCGGCGCTCCTCAGGGCCCGGTTCGCCGCTTCCACGGGGGCGTACCCGAACATCTGCGGGTCCAGCGCGGACACGCCCCGGCCGGCGATGCGGGCGAGGG
>NZ_LIRG01000862.1:0-1409 GCF_001419695.1 Streptomyces prasinopilosus | reverse complement strand
CGTCCCCCGCGGGGAACGCGCGCGAGGGCTTGGGCAGGACCCAGGGCGCCCTGGTCATCGACTCGACGCCGCCGGTGAGCACGATGTCCGCGTCGCCGGTCTCGATGGCGCGGGAGGCGATGATCGCGGCGTCCAGGGAGGACCCGCACAGCCGGTTGACGGTCGTGGCGGGGACCGAGGTGGGCAGTCCGGCGAGGAGGACGGCCATCCGGCCGACGTTGCGGTTGTCCTCGCCCGCGCCGTTGGCGTTGCCCCAGACGACGTCGTCGATCTCCGCCGGGTCGAGCGCGGGGGTCTTGGCCAGGGTCCCCGTGACAGCCACCGCGGCGAGGTCGTCGGGCCTGACCTCGGCGAGGGCGCCCGAGAACTTTCCGAAGGGCGTTCTTGCTGCTGCGTAAAGGTAGCTGTCGCTCACGCCCTCACCGTACGAGCGCCCGCTTCATCATGTCCAAGACCTAGTCCGCATCGATTCATAAGCGGCCCTTATAAACTGGGGTCCATGGAACTCCGTCAGCTCCGGTACTTCCTCGCCCTGGCCGAGGAGTGCCACTTCGGGCGGGCGGCCGCCCGCCTGCACGTGGCGCAGCCGGCCCTCTCCCAGCAGATCAAGCAGCTGGAGCGGGAGCTGGGCGTCTCCCTGTTCCACCGGTCCACCCGGCGGGTGGAACCGACCGAGGCCGGCCGTCACCTCACCGACTACGCGCGCTCCCTCGTCGCGGAGGAGGAGCGCGCGCGGGCCCACATGCGGGAGCTGGCCACCGGCCGGGCGGGCCGGGTCTGCGTCGGGTTCATCGGCACGGCCACCTACGACGTCCTGCCGCGGGTCGCCCGCACCGTGCGCGCGAAGCTGCCCGGGGTCACCCTGGAGCTGCGGGGCGAGATCCTCACCCCGCGGCTCGTCGAGGGCCTGCTCGCGGGCGTGTTCGACCTCGCCGTCCTGCGGGGCGCGGCGCCGCGGGAGGGCGTGCGGGTCTCGCCGCTGCGGTCCGAGCCGCTGGTGGCCGTGCTGCCGTCCCACCACCGGCTGGCGGGCCGCACGAGCGTTCCGCTGGCGGACCTGGCCGGCGAGCCGTTCGTCATCCACCCCTCGCGGTCCCGGTCCTCGATGTACGACCGGGTCCTGTCCGCCTGCCGGCGGGCCGGTTTCCGGCCCGACCCGCTCCTCGAGGTCGGCGAGACGGCCACCCTGGTGGTCCTCGTCGCGGCGGGACACGGCGTGGCCCTCGTGCCGCAGTCGGTGCGGAGCCTGAGCCTCGACGGCGTGACCTACGTGCCGCTCGCCGACCCCGAGACGGTCGAACTGGTGCTGGCCCGGCGCACGCACCGCGTCCCGGCCGCGGTCGAGCAGGTCGCCTCGGTGATCGAGGACTGCGTCCGCGACTGAGGGGCACGCGGCCGGGGCCCCGGCC
>NZ_LIRG01000861.1 GCF_001419695.1 Streptomyces prasinopilosus | reverse complement strand
CCGCACGGCCACCACCGCCCCCGCCGGGGCCAGGACCGGCGAGGGCGGTGGTGGCCGTGCGGAGGGCCCGTTCGAGGGGGACGGCGGAGTGCAGGGTGCCGGTGCCGTCCGGGGGGACGAGCCATTCCAGGCGGCCGCCGGGCCGGTACGGCGGCGGCACCGCCACCCAGGAGCCCCGGCCGACGTACCGCACACCGGACCCGATCCACTCGCCGGCCGGGTCGGGCGGCAGGAAGAAGCCGACGCGGTGGGCCGTGACGTCCACCAGGGTGGGGCCGGGCACTCCCGGCGGATCGTGCCACAGGAGGTCCAGGGCGAGCAGTCCGAGCCGGTCGGGAACGCTGAGCACGTCCCAGTAGCGCCCCGCAGCCAGCAGTGCCGTCCCCGTGCCGTGGTCCCAGCGCCGTTTGCACTCGCGGGGATCCCGGGCCGCGGCGGCCAGCCATTCGACGGCCTGTTTCCATCCGGCGTCCTGCATGTCCCACCCCGGGCACGGTCGGCCGCGCCGCCGAGGGCGCGTGCTGGTCCGGGCCGACGGCCTCACGGGCGTGCGCGCCGGCCCGGCGTGCAGCCATGGTGGTAGATATTTCTATGCGCCGGAAGGGGTGCCGCAGACCTGTGTTCCCCCCGTTCCGCGCCGCGCGGCGTTCCGTTCGAACGAGAACACCCCCGAGAGGAGAGCCCGTTCGGGGGTGTTCGACGCCAAGGGGCGTGACGTCGGAGGGACGTCGCGCGAGGGGAGCGGAGGGCGCGCCGCGGTCAGCCGTCGCGCTTCGCGCGCTCCGCGTTCCGCTGCTTGATCCGCTCCGCCTCCTTGCGGACCTCGGCCTGGGTGGCCTGCTCACGCTCCAGCCACTCGGGGCGCTCCTCCCTGAGGGCGTTGATCTGCTCCGTGGTGAGCGGCTCGGTGATCCCGCCGCGGGCGAGACCGGCGATGGAGACCCCCAGCCTCGACGCGACCACGGGGCGGGGGTGCGGGCCGTTGCGCCGCAGCTCCTGCAGCCACGGGGGCGGATCGGCCTGGAGCGCGTTCAGCTCGGCGCGTGAGACGACACCCTCCCGGAACTCGGCGGGGGTGGCCTCGAGGTACACACCCAGTTTCTTCGCCGCGGTCGCGGGCTTCATCGTCTGGGTGTTTTGGTGCGACGTCATGGTGCCCAGGGTATCGACCGTACGCACGACCGCCGACCACCGGCGACGCCGGCGGCCCCCGGGCGCGGCCGTCGGCCGGGCCGGTGGCCGTGACCGGCGGTCACGGCCCGTGGCCACGGACGGTAACCTGGCCGGGTGACAGGATCGGATGCATCCCCGTCGTTCCGGCTCGTGTACGCACCCGGAGTGATGCCCGGCAAGTGGGTGCGCGTCTGGAACGAGCGCCTGCCGGGCGTCCCGCTGACCCTCGTCCAGGCGCCCGCCGCCGAGGCGGGCGGTCTGCTGCTGGCCGGGGACGCCGACGCGGGGCTCGTCCGGCTGCCCGTCGACCGGACGGTGTTCAGCGCGATCCCCCTCTACACCGAGCAGACGGTCGTCGTGGTGCCCAGGGACCACCTCGTGACGGCGGTCGACGAGGTGTCCCCGGAGGACCTGGCCGACGAGATCGTGCTGCACCCCCTCGACGACGTCCTCGCCTGGGAGACCCTGCCCGGCAGGCCCGCCCTCGAACGTCCCGCGACCACCGCCGACGCCGTCGAACTCGTCGCGGCCGGGATCGGCGTGCTCGTCGTGCCGCTGTCCCTGGCGCGGCTGCACCACCGCAAGGACCTCACCCACCGGCCGCTCAGGGACGCCCCCGAGTCCGGTGTGGCGCTGGCGTGGCCCGAGGCCGCGACCACCGACCTGGTGGAGGACTTCATCGGGATCGTCCGCGGCCGGACCGTCAACAGCACCCGGGGCCGCACCCGGCCGCCCTCCTCCGCGCAGGAGAAGCGGGAGAAGCCCGGCCGCGCCGCCGGCAAGGGCGCGGGGAAGCCCGCCGCCCGGCGGCAGCAGGCGGCGGGCGGCGGGCAGCGCCGGGGCGGCGGCGGGACGGCGAAGAAGAAGGGCACCGGCGGCACACCGAAGAACCCGCGCCGGGGCACGCCCCGCCGCGGGTCCTGACGTCCGGCTCCCGGCGACCGGGCCCCTACTTCACCGTCGCACCCGGGGTCGGCGCCGGGGAGACCGTATTGAGGTCCTTCAGTTCCTCCGGGATCTCGAGCACCAGCACCGGGGCGCCCGCCGGCGGGGCCGGCGGCGTCACTTCCTCCCGGGGCATCTTGGGCGGGCTGGTCTGCTGGAAGTTGACCTGCTCATGATTGACCAGCCCGGTCTTCTCCAGGACCGTGATGTGGTCGAGCACCGTGTCGTTGGCCTGGTCGGCCAGCTGCCGCACCAGGGTGTTCCTGGTATTGGCCCGGACCTTGGCGATCGTCGAGAAGATCTGGCCGTGCGTCACCCTCATGATGTTCACGGCCGTGGTGTCGAACTCCTTGTCGTTGGTCGACTTGATGGTCTCCACGAACTGCTGCTGCTGGGGCGAGGCCTGGTTGGGCAGGGTGATGCCCAGTTCGAGGGAGATTCTGCGGCAGCTCTCGTCGAGTCGTCCGTGCCCGACGACCAGGTGCTCTCCCGCCTCCTTCATCTCCGGGGTCGTCCCCCGCTCCATCGCCAGCAGGCCCAGGGGGTGCTCCCACAGCCCGGCCGCACGCACCTTGACCACGAAGTCGCGGTCGGCCTCGGTCAGCTGGCCGTACTGCGTGTTGGCGACGACCCGGTCCTGGGTGCTCGATGTGTTCTGCACGCCCAGCATGGTGGGGTAGGCGAGCGCGGTGAGGGTGAGAACCATGGCTCCGCCCACGAACGCGGTTCCTGCCGTGCTGCGCGAGATGCGCATCGTTCCTCCTGGTGTATCAACAGCCCAACACCAGTGAGTACGGATGGAAGCGGCAGGACAGTCACCGTTCCGGAAGAAATCTTCTGCGGGGACGCGGCGGCGTCCCCGCCGGTGCTTCCGCGGGGGCACCCGGCGGCGGCGACCGGTGCGGCCGTCCGGCGCCGGATGCCCCTTTCGCGGCCTCAAGGCGCGTACGAGGCGTTCCGTGCCGTCCGCACCGCCCTGTCTCCGTCCGCTCCGCCCAGCAGGCCGGCGGACACCCGGGCGGAGACCGTCGCCCGCCCCCGTGCGGCCAGCGCGCTCCTGCCGCCGAAGGGGGCTCTCTCCCGGATCTCGTCCAGCAGGGTGACGCCGTCGTCCCGGGCGGGGTCGGCGACGCCGGAGTCGGAGGTGCCGAAGATCACACGCGGCTCCGAGCGCCGGAAGCAGACGTGCACCGGGTCCTCGGTCCCTTCGGCGAAGGGCGCGAACCCGACGCCGTTCAGCGTGTGGTGCAGCGGCTTCCGGGGGACCGGGTCGAACGAGGGGGCAGCAGGTCCCCGGAGAGGCCGGCGTTGCCGCACGGCGCGCACCGCAGGAGTCCGGCCGACGGGCGGCGGGCGACCAGGTCGACCGGGCCGAGGAACAGGGTCTGCAGCGCGGGGTCGTCCAGCGCCCGTTCCACCCTCGGCCGGAACGGGACCGGGACCCGCACGGCGTCGCCGGCCCGCCAGGCCCGGGAGACGCCGAAGTAACCGCCGGGAACCGGGATCCCCGGCACCGCACGCCCGTTGACGGTCACCCGGAAGCCGGCGGTCGCCCACGACGGCACGCGCGGCAGCAGGGTGAACGGGGCGGGACCGCCCCGAGGGCGAGCGTGCTGCCCTGCTCCCGGGGGGAAGCGGGTGGTCTGGGCGAGGGTGGCGCCCCTGGCCTGGCGGCCCGGGTGAGTTCGGAGGGGCTGTGGGGGGTCGACGCACAGGGCGCTCGCGTCGGCCTTCGCGCAGTACACCGAGTCCTGGTACTTCGTGACGCTCTCCGGGCCGGTGCCTCGCAGCACGGCGTGCCCTTGCCCGCCGGTCCGGCCGGGTGCCGGCCGGACCGGCCGGGGCCGTCAGGCCGCCCGGGCCGAGCGGGTCAGCCACTCGTGTGCGTCCCGCGCCGTGAACTCCCGCTGTCCGCCGCGCAGCAGCAGCGCGGCGGCGGCGAACTCCGGGGCGTCGGCCTGCGCCGCGACGTACGGAACCGCGATGCAGCGCATCCCCGCGGCGTGCGCCGCGGCGACGCCCGGGGCGGCGTCCTCCAGCACCACGCAGTCGGCGGGGTCCGCCCCGAGCCGACGGGCCGCCTCCAGGAAGACGTCGGGAGCGGGCTTGCCGCGCGGCACCTCCTCCGCCGAGACGACCGTACGCAGATGGGCGTCCAGGCCCGTGCCGGCCAGGATCGCCCCGATCGCCTCGGGCGAGGAACCGGAGGCCACGGCCATCGGCACGCCCTCGGCGGCCAGCAGCTCCACGAACCGGCGCATCTCGGGGTACACCCGCGTCGAGGCGCGGGCCAGCCGGAGGTAGTGGCCGTTCTTGACCTCCAGCAGGTCCTCCACCGAGGCCCGGAGACCGTACCGCCCCCGCCAGTCGGTAACCGTCTCCCGGGTGCTGACCCCCACGTAGCGCTCGTGCTCGGCCCAGGAGAAGTCCGGCACGCCGTGTTCGGCGAGGGTCAGCCGGCCCGCCTCGTAGTAGTTCGGCTCGCTGTCCACGAGCGTTCCGTCGAGATCGAAGAGGACCGAGAGTGCGTCCAGAGTGCTCATGGGGCCCAGGATGCCAAGCTCCGGACGGCGGGAGGACACCAGGAGGGGGAGGACACCAGAAGGGGGAGGAGACCGGAAGCGGGGGAGGCCCCTAAGGGCGAGTCGCCCGGCCGACCGACTCCACCAGCGGCAGCAGCCGGTGCGGGACCCGCTCGCGCAGGGCCACCTCGGTGCGGGTGCGGACCACGCCGGGCAGGTTGATCAGCTTCTGGACCACGTCCTCGAGGTGGGCGTTGTCCCGCGCCACGACCCGGGTCAGCAGATCTCCGTCACCGGTGATCGAGAACGCCTCGACGATCTCCGGCACGGCGGCCAGTCCGTCGCCGACCTCGTCCAGATGTCCCTGCGTGACCTCGATGTGCACGAACGCCAGCACGGGATGCCCCAGCGCGGCGGGGGAGAGGGCCGGACCCGTCCCGGTGATCACTCCCTCGCGCTCCATCCGGTCGAGGCGGGCCTGGAGGGTGCCGCGCGCGATCCCGAGGACCCGGGCGTACTCCCGCACGCTGGTGCGCGGCTGCTCCAGCAGCAACCGCAGGATGCGGGTGTCCAGTTCGTCCACGGCCACGGTGCCCGGCCTCCTGTCCTGCGGTTCACCGCTCGGCTCCCACGGGTCCGCCACTCGCCGCGCCGACCCGCCGACCGGCGGTCGGTGATCGTTTCCGACTGTACCAACGGCCGGCCGCCCGGCCGGACCGCTGGGCCACCCCTCATCGGCCGTTGGCACTCCACCGGCCGCTCGAAGGCGACGTCTACTGGGCCATTGGATCAGGCTCGGGAGGGTGAGTTGAGCCAGTGGCGGCCGGGGTGCTGCAATGGACGCATCGATGGCGCTGCGGACTCCGCGGCGCCTTTCTCGTGCGAGGGCGCGACCGCGCCTGTCATGGATCCGAGGGGCGGCCGACTGTGCTGAAGAGGGTGTTCACGGCTCCGGACCCGGGCCGGGTACGGCTGCGCTTCGCCACGCGGGCCGTGCTCGGCATCGGTCTCGCGGTCGCCGTGTGCGGCCTGGCCGGACACTCGCTCGCCGGTGTCGTCACCGGGGGACTCGCCGCCCTCCTGGCCCTCTTCACCGTCACCGACCCCACCGTCCGCGGGCAGGCGCTCACCACGGCTCTGCTGCCCGTCGTCGGACTGCCCGTCCTCACCGCCGCGGTCTGGCTGCACGACCGTCCGGCGGTCCGGGACCTCGCCGTCCTCGCCGTGGTCGGACTGGGCGTGTACGCGCGGCGCTGGGGCCCGCGCGGGCACAGTCTCGGCGTGTTCGCGTTCATGACCTGCTTCGCGGCGCAGTTCCTGCGGGCGACCGCGGACCAGCTGCCCGAGCTGTACGCCTCCGTCCTGCTGTCCGTGCTCGCCGCCGCCGTGGTGCGCTTCGGACTGTGGTGCTACGAGACCCGCCTGCCGCCCGCGGTGGTGCCCGCCGCGCCCGGCGGCACCGGCCTGGCCCGCGTCACCACCCGCCAGGCCGTGCAGGCGACGGCCGGCGCCGGCTTCGCGCTCGTCGTGGGCCAGCTGGTGTCCGGCGAGCGCTGGTACTGGGCCGTCGGCGCCACCTGGTGGGTCTTCGTCAACACCGCCTCGCGCGGCGAGACCCTGGTCCGGAGTTTCCGGCGGGTCCTGGGCACGGTCCTCGGTATCGGCCTGGGACTGCTCGTCGCGATCCCCGCCCAGGGCGACGGAGTCGCCACGGCGCTGGTCGTCCTGGTCTCCGTTTTCGGCATCTTCTACACGGCCGCCGTCTCCTACACCTGGATGATGCTCTGGGTGACGCTGCTCGCCGCCGCGCTCTACGGCCTCCTGGGCGTGCTCGATGCCGGGCTGCTGGCCCTGCGGGCGGTGGAGACCGGCGTGGGGGCACTCGGCGCCGGCCTGGCCGTGGCCCTCGTCCTGCCCGTCACCACCCACGACGTCACCGGCGCCCGGATCCAGCAAGCCCTGCGCTGCGTCCACGCGTGCACCGCGCAGGCGGCCGCGCGGCTGGCGGGGACCGAGGGCGCCGACCCGGCGCCGAAGGTGGCCGAGCTGGAGCAGCTGCTCGCCGGGGTGCGGCTCTCGGTCGCCCCGCTCGTCCATCCGCTGAACCCCGTGCTCGGCCGCAAGCGGCGCGCCCGCGCGGTGCTGGCACTGCTGGACGACTGCGCCCGGGAGATCCGGGGCCTCGCCCTCGTCGCCGCCGACCCGGAGGCCTCCCACGACGACCGCCTGGCCGCCGCGTGCCGGCGGGTGGAGAGGGCGGTCGAGGCGCTCACCGGCGGCGGGGGCGAC
>NZ_LIRG01000860.1 GCF_001419695.1 Streptomyces prasinopilosus | reverse complement strand
GACCGGTCGTGGGCCGGTCGGCCCTCAGCGGGCCGGTCGTCGGCTGATCGTCGTCGGCTGACCGTCGGCCGGTCCTCGGCTGCTGCTCGTCGGGCGGTCCTCGGCTGCTCGCCGGCCGGCCGTCGGTCGGTGCTGTCGTCGGTCGGTGCTGTCGTCGGTCGGTGCTGTCGCCGGGCCACCGGTCAGCCGGCCCGGTGGGGGTCCTTCACGGTCGGCACCCGGGCGAGGCTGATTCCGAAGCGGTCCCGGTAGTACGCGAGCACCTCCCCGTCCGTCCCCAGCTCCCGTTCCTCCCGCTTGCCGTCCGCCGTCGTCGTGGTGACCCGGCGGCCGCTGAGCGTGATCCTCCCCCCGTCCCCGGTGACCCGGGAGCAGACGAGCGACCGGGTGAAGTGCGACCGCGGCGAGGTCCTGTGCCACCACGCCCCGGCCACGAAGTCGCCGAGCGCCCTCGGGCGCTGCTCCAGCCGGTACACCCGCTTCCCGTTCCGCAGCACGTCCAGGTCCTCGAACGGGACGGCGTCCCGGCCGTCACGCGCCCCGGCCGCGTCCGGCGCCGCCCCGGTGATCCGGAACGTGCCCCCGGGGTCCTCCTGGTCCCCCCGCTCCCCGAACTCCAGCGGCAGCAGGCAGTGCGCCCCGAACCCGACGTCGGCCAGCAGGTCGTCCCCGTCCGGGGTCCGCACCCGCAGGGCGAGATGGTCGTACGGGATGCCGAGCCGCCCCCCGTCCCCGTAGACCCGCGCGGCGAGCAGGACGACCTCGTACCCGAGGGCGGTGAGCAGGGTGCCGAAGGCTCCGTTCAGTTCGTAGCAGAAACCGCCCCGCCGTCCGGTCACCACCTTGTCCATCAGCCGTTTCCCGTCGAGCGTGATCTCCTCGCCGAGGTGGACCGAGAGGTTCTCGAAGGGCACGGTCCGCAGATGGCTCAGGTGCAGTTCGCGCAGCGCGTCGGCGGTGGGCCGGGCCGGCCGCTCGACGCCCAGCCGCCGCAGATAGGCGTCGACCTCCGACGCGTCCGGCCCGGCGCCGGCTGGTGCGCCCGCGTCCGCCTCCGGGGTGGTTTGCTCGTCCGTGTCGTCGTGCGCCGGTTCCCTCATGCCCTCAGTGTCGCGCCACCCGCAGCCCTCCGTCCCCGTCCCCGCCGCCGAGCACCGCGATCGCCCCGTCCCGGTCCGTCCGCAGCACCGCGGCGCCGGCGTTCCGCAGCGCGGCGACCGTGCCCGGGGCCGGATGCCCGTACGAGTTGTCCCGTCCCGCGGAGATCAGCGCCAGCCTGGGCGCCAGCCGGCGCACGAGGCCGGGGTCCTGGTACGCCGAACCGTGGTGGGCGACCTTGAGGACGTCGACGTCCGCCAGGCGATCCGCCGCGGGGGACCTCGCCAGGGCCCGCTGGGCCGGTGGTTCCATGTCCCCGAGCAGCAGCAGGCGCAGCCCCGCCGTCCGGACGAGCATGGCCACACTGGCGTCGTTCGGCCCCTCCGGTCCGGGGGCCGCGGGCCACGTGCCCGCGGGCTGCCCGGCGACCCGTCCGCCGGCCTGCCCGGTGACGGGCGGGGGCCACACCACTTCCCAGGACAGGTCTCCCGTGCGCCGCCGCTCCCCCGCGACGGCCCGTGTCACGGGCAGGTGCCGCTCCGCCGCGAGTCTCCGTACGAACCGGGCCTGGTCGGCGGGTTCCTCCAGTCCCGTCGTCGCGATGCCGCCCACCGAACGTCCGCGCAGGACGCCGGGCAGGCCCGCCACGTGGTCGGCGTGGAAGTGGGTCAGTACGACCAGCGGGACCCGGGTGACGCCGAGGGAGCGCAGGCAGCGGTCCACCGGGCCCGGGTCCGGGCCGGCGTCCACGACCACGCCGGTGCCCCCGCCCGCCGCCAGCACCATCGCGTCGCCCTGCCCCACGTCGCACATCACCATGCGCCAGCCCGGCGGCGGCCAGCCCGTGACCGCGCGGGTCAGCGGTGGCGGCTGCACCACCAGCAGCACCAGGAGGAGGGCGCAGGCCCCGCACCACCAGGGGTGCCGCAGCAGTCTCCGGCCGAGCGGCAGGGCGACCGGGGTGAGTGCCCCGAGCAGTGCCGCCCCGGCCCAGCCGCCCGGCCAGTCGATCCCGGCGCCGGGCAACGCCGCCCCGGTCCGGGCGATCCACGCGATCCACTCCGCGGGCCAGCTCGCGCACCAGGCGAGCGCCTTCGCCACGGGCAGGGCCGGCAGGGCGGTGGCCAGGGCCAGGAAACCCAGCACGGTGGCCGGGGCGAGCGCGAACTCGGCGAGGAGGTTGCACGGCACCGCCACCAGGCTCACCCGCTCCGACAGCACCACGACCACCGGCGCGCACACCGCCTGTGCGGCGCCCGCCGCGGCCAGCGCCTCCGCGAGCCGGGGCGGCACCCCGCGCCGTCGCAGTGCGGCGCTCCAGCGCGGCGCGAGGGTGAGCAGGGCGCCGGTGGCCAGCACGGAGAGCAGGAAGCCGTAGCTGCGGGCCAGCCACGGGTCGTGGAGCACCAGCAGCAGGACGGCCGTCGCCAGCGCCGGGACCAGGGACCGGCGGCGGCCGGTGGCGAGCGCGAGCAGCGCGACGGATCCGCAGGCGGCGGCCCGCAGCACGCTCGGGTCCGGCCGGCACACGACGACGAAGGCGAGCGAGAGCGCCCCGCCGAGCAGCGCGGTCGTACGCAGCGAGAGGCCCAGGCGGGACGCGAGCCCGCGGCGCTCGGCATGCTGCGCCAGTCCCGGCGGGCCGAGGAGCAGGGCGAGGAGGATCGTGAAGTTCGCCCCGGAGACGGCCAGGGTGTGGGTGAGGTCGGTCTCCCTGAACGCCTCCTCCAGTTCCGGGGTGACGCGTGCGGTGTCGCCCACGACCAGTCCCGGCAGCAGGGCGCGCGCGTCGGCCGGCAGTCCGTCGGTCGCCGCCCGCAGTCCGGCGCGCAGCCGCCCGGCCAGGAGCTGCGGCGCCGACGGCTCCCCCACCGTCTCCGGTCCGCCCGCCCCTTCGACGCGCAGCACGGCCGCGAACCGGTCGC
>NZ_LIRG01000086.1 GCF_001419695.1 Streptomyces prasinopilosus | reverse complement strand
GAGTAGGTACCCGGCCCGGGCGCCGGAACCGGCCCCGGAACCGGCCCCGGGCACGGCCCCGGGCGCGGGCCGGGACGGCGCCGGGCGCGGGCCGGGACGGCGCCGGGCGCGGGCCGGGACGGCGCCGGGCGCGGGCCGGGACGGCGCCGGCCCCCGCACGCCCGCAACGGGGCTCACGGGGGCCGGACCGACGGTGACCGCTGACCGCTGACCGCTGACCGTCGTGATCAGCCGGTGTGCGCGTCCTGCGTCGTGGCCGGCGCCCCGGCGGGAGTGCCGGCCGGCCCCTGGGCCCTTCCTCCCGGGGCGATCTCGTTCAGGTCCCGGTGGCGGGTCTCCTTGGCGGCGACCACGGCGACGACCGTCAGCAGGCTCGCGGCGATCACGTACAGGGCGATCGGGGTGGAGCTGTCGTAGTCCGCGAGCAGCGCGGTGGCGATCAGCGGTGCGGGCGCGCCCGCGGCCACGGAGGAGAACTGGGCGCCGATCGAGGCCCCGGAGTAACGCATCCGCGTCGCGAACATCTCGGAGAAGAAGGCGGCCTGCGGGGCGTACATCGCGCCGTGCATCACTAGGCCCACGGTCACCGCGAGGAGCAGGGCGCCGAACCCGCCGGTGTCGATCAGCGCGAAGAACGGGAACATCCACAGGCCGACGCCGATCGCGCCGATCAGGTACACGGGCCGCCGTCCGATCCGGTCCGACAGCGCACCCCAGGCCGGGATGGTGACGAAGTGGAGGGCGGAGGCGATCAGTACGGCGTTCAGCGCCGTCTGCTTGGACACGCCGGCCGAGGTGGTGGCGTAGACGAGGATGAACGCGGTGATCACGTAGTAGCTGATGTTCTCCGCCATGCGCGCGCCCATCGCGACCAGCACATCACGCCAGTGGTGCCGCAGCACGGCCACCAGCGGCATCCGCTCGGCGAGTTCCCCGGCGTCCGCCTTGCGGGACTCGGCCTGGGCCAGCGCCTCCTTGAACACCGGCGACTCGTCGACGGACAGACGGATCCACAGACCGACGATCACGAGCACCCCGGAGAGCAGGAACGGGATGCGCCAGCCCCAGCTGCCGAAGGCCGCGTCCGAGAGCACGGCGGTCAGGAAGGAGAGCACACCGGTCGCCAGCAACTGCCCCGCCGGAGCACCCGTCTGCGGCCAGGAGGCCCAGAACCCGCGCCGCCGCGCGTCCCCGTGCTCGGACACCAGCAGCACGGCCCCTCCCCACTCGCCGCCCAGCGCGAAGCCCTGGACCAGCCGGAGCACGGTGAGCAGCACGGGCGCGACGCTGCCGATCGTCGCGTGCGTGGGCAGCAACCCGATCGCGCAGGTCGCCCCGCCCATCAGCAGCAGGCTCAGCACCAGCAGCTTCTTGCGCCCCAGCCGGTCCCCGTAGTGCCCGAAGACCAGAGCCCCCAGCGGCCGGGCGGCGAACCCGACCGCGTACGTCAGGAACGACAGCAGCGTGCCGACGAGCGGGTCGGAGTCCGGGAAGAACAGCTTGTTGAAGACGAGGGCGGCGGCGGCGCCGTAGAGAAAGAAGTCGTACCACTCGATGGTGGTGCCGATGAGGGACGCGGCGACGATGCGCTTGAGGTTGTTCGGAGCTGGTGGAGCGGTTGAGGGCGACGACATCGGCACCACTTCCTGGGGTGTGACGGGGACGTTTGCGTGTCGCCACACCGTAGGAATCCGCAGGTCAAGCGCACATGTGGCGGGGCAACATAGTTCGAGGGGTGACTATGCGTGCGGCCACCATGCCGATTCATGAAAGGTGTCTCAGGAGATCGGCGGTGGTCGAAACGAGTGCCGTCCGGGACGCGTAGTTCAGGTTGATTTGGCGGCGTGGTGCTGATCTCCGTGCTGGGTTGGTGCTGACTAGCTGATCGTTTCAGAATGACGCGGGGACGGTCACTCGTCGTCGAGCCGCTGGAGAGCCTGCGTGAGGTCACCGGAGTCGAGCAGACCGACGAGCACTCGGGTCATGGTGCCGATACCGGCGTCCCGGACGATCAGGCCGTCGGAACACCGGAAGCAGCGCCCGCCCGGCTCCTCGCCCGTTGGCTTGCGCGTACTGCGTGAGCGTCATCGCCAAGGGGCGGCGGGCAGGGCGGTGATCGAACGCGAGGGCGAGAACGCCGAGGGCTCCCTTGGCCGGCGGGTAGACGCGGCGGAGATCGGCGAGCAGTTCGTCGGGCGGCCCGTCCGGGTCGATGCGCGCGGTGTCCTCCGAGCTGAGCAGGTCCTCGAAGGAGGGGTACGGGGTGATCCGCTGCACGATCACGTCGAGTTCCCGCCCGGTGTCCCGGTCGTGGAAGACGACCGTGTCGCCGGCGGCGACGGCGTGCTTCTGCGGGGTGGCCCCCCTCACTTCGATCGTCCTGCGGCCTGCTTCCACTTGGTGGTGGTACCGCCCGAGAGCAGGTGCATGTGGTGCTCTTGTGGTTCGTCTCCGACCGCCGGGCTCGGGACGGCTGGGGTCGCCTGCTGGCTGTCGTCAGGCACACGTGCCTCCGTTCGGTGCGTTCCGTCCGTTGCGATCTTGGGATCGCGACCGGGCATGGGGGCGGGGCCACGCTCCTGTGTTTCCGGATCGGCGTGGGGGACGAGGAAGTGGATGAGGCTGTCGGCGCGCTAGGGCAGTTCGATCGGTCCGTAGCGCGCGTGCGGCTCCTGCCGCATCAGCGCGTCGTACCGGTCCGCTGCCGAGAAGTGCCAGAACTCGGTTCCATAGTTGGTAAAACCTGCGTTCTCCATGGCGTTGAGCAACAGCGCGCGGTAACGGCGCGCGCGATCGCCGAGGTTCGGGGCGTGGGTGAAGCAGGCACCGTCGCTTTCCTCGGGGGAGGCGTTGACGCGGGTGCCGAGGTCGAGTTCGTGGCCGTCCTGGTCGACCAGGGTCACGTCCACGGCCGCGCCCGCGGAGTGGGGCGCGATCTCCGGCGGCGACACGTACCGGCTTGCGGCCTGGTACAGCTGCTCAGCTGTCCAGCCGGGGTGAGCGACGGCCAGCTCGTCCCGGTACTCGGTGAAGTAGCGCTGCTGCAGGGCCGGCGGGCGGTAGCCCTCGATGAACAGCAGGTCGGTGCCGGCGGGCAGGAGCGAGCGGGCGTGCTCCAGCCGGGCCAGGACACCCTCGCGGACGTGGGCGAACGCGCCCAGCGGATCGTGCTTGCGGGGATCGACGCGGAAGCTGTGGTCACGCACGTCGACGAGCGGTTCCCCGCACTCGCGCACCGGGACCGCGGCGACCCGCGGATCGGACATCAACACCGGACTGTTCATCGAGTCTCCCTGCGACGGCTTGCACTGCGGCGGCGGGACGGGGGAGGCAGAGGCCGGATCGGTTTCGCGCAGGATGCGCGCGATGGTGTCCTGCAGCGTGCTGTCGGCCGGGACCACGGTCTCCAGACCGCCGGGCAGCAGATCCAGCTCGCGGTACCAGGAGGCGAGGTGGTTGTCGGTGACGTGCGCCAGGCACGCGGCATCCGCCTTCGACGCGTGCCGGCCAAACGTCGTTTCCAGCGGCACGTCCAGGTAGTAGCAGCAGGAGACGCCACGGTGGTCCCGTACCAGAGACGTGATCATGTGGCTGTAGCGATCGGCGTACAGGATCCCCTCGAGCACCACGTGAAAGCCGGCGTTCAGTGCGTCGCGTGCGATCCTGCCCAGCAGGGCGATGTTGGCGCCGCGCGCGGTGTCGTGTTCCCTGAGCACGTTCCTGCGGATCACGTCCTGGCTCAGGATCGCGATACCGCGGCCGTAGTGATCTCGCAGGCCCTGGGCCACGCTTGACTTGCCTGACGCCGAGTTGCCGCGGATCACCACCAGGCGGGTGTCCTCACGACCGGCCGCAGTCGCAGTGGACGCACGACGGTGTGCGCCGCTCGATGTGCCGGTCATGCGGGCCATCCCGACTCGCTGTACAGGTCCCCGTTCCGGATCTTTGTGATGGCTTGGCGCGTGTAGGAGACGAGGTTGTCGGGCAGCGCGGTGGGGTCCCAGAACTTCCACTGGGTGCACTTGTCCGGCTCGCGTAGTTCCGGCTCGCCCGTCCAGGTCCGCGCGCGGAAGAACAGGCCCATGCGGAGCTGGTCCCCGGCATGGTCGACGTGGTGGACGACGTGGACGAGTTCCACGTCGTGCGGCTGGATCAGCAGGCCGGCCTCCTCCCGTGCCTCCCTGATCAAGCACGTGACGGCGCTCTCCTGCTCGCAGTGGCCGGCCAGGACGTGCCAGGTGGACGGCGCGAATGCGGAGTCGGGGTGGCGCAGCCCGAGCAGCACCGTCCCGTCCGGCCGCTCCAGGTAGAGGTGGACGCCGATGACGTTGAGGACCGTGCCGTGCGGCGAAGCCGGGCGGCGCTCCTCGTGCGATGAGGGCCCGCTCTGCGACGCAGTGCTGGACGCGTTGGCCGGGCGGCTGGCGGCGTGGCGCCGTACAAGTTCGCACGTGGTGTCTGCGATGCGCAGGCGGTGGAGGTCGTCGGGGGCGAACCAGGCCAGCATCACCCCTTCCGTCAGACGGAGGTCGCGAGGATCGCCGTTCCAGCGGCCGGCGTAGATGGCGATGGGCACGCTCGCGCCGGCGTCGTCGGAGGCGTACTCGGTGCCGAACGGAGTCAGGTCGGCGATGTGGAGGCCGGCTTCCTCGGCCAGTTCGCGCCGCACGGTGTGCTCCAGGGTGGCGTCCTGGGGCTCTCGGCCGCCGCCGAGCAGGGACCACATGCCCGGCTCCCAGATCTGGCCGGGGAAGTGGTCGCGCAGGTGGAGCAGGTACTCGCCGCGGTCGTTGTGGATCAGGGCGGAGGCGTTGGCCGTCCCCGGTTCGCTCTCCGAGGTGAGCTTGAGCAGTTTCTCGCGCAGGGAGGGAGAGGTCACCCGGTCCACGGGACGCCACTCGATGCCGCCGATCTCCTCTTCCTGCAGCACCACCGGCACTTCTGCCGCGGTGTGCAGCCGGAAGAGGAAACGGAGGTCGAAGTGCCGGTGTCCGGGTTCGTCTTTGCCCGGGTGGGCGTCGATGTCGTGGATGTCGATGTCGAACGGCACGGTCTCGTAGCCGGGCCACGGTGTGATGGCCCGGGGCGGGATTCCGGTCTCCTCGTGCAGCTCCCGCAGGGCCGCCCCGGTCAGGGACTCGTCGGTGGGCTCGGTGTGTCCGCCGGGAGCGAGGACCTTCCCGCTCGCCAGGTGCAGCACGTGCAGGACGCGGCCGAGTGGGTCGACGACGATCGCTCCGCAGGTGACGTGACCGGTGAAGGTGGAGCGGCTGGTGATGTCGGTGGGACGGTCGAGGGCGTCAAGGAGTCCGCCGAGCTGCTCGCGCTCGTGAGGGTGGCGAGCGAGGTAGGTGGCGACGGTGGTGCGGATGTGGTGGTGCGACAACGGCATGGGGTTACCTCGGAGGGGCGTGGAGCGGGACGAGTTGGGGTGGGGCGGGACGTTCGGATCAGCTCAGCCGCATCCCCTCCACCGAGATCTCCTCGATGGCGGCGGGGCGAGCAGTGGGCAGGCCCCACCGCTCGCGCGCCGTCTCCACCGCGAGCAGGGCTTGCCGGGCGCCGGGCGGGCTCCAGTCCAGCAGGGCGGCTGCCTGGGCGGGGGAGCGAGCAGGCGGGTGAAGGGGTGGCCGGTTGCGGGATCGACGGCCGCCGGCCCGATGGCGGTGACCCGGGCGGCCAAGCGGAGCCGGGCGTTGGGCGCCCGCCGTAGACCTCGCCGGTCTCGTCCGGTACCCAGCCCATGCGTACCGGATTGGCCGGGGCGAGCTGGGCTTCCCCGGCGGCTTCGCGGTGCAAGGTGTCCCCGGACGACGCATTGGTGCTCTCCACGATGCCGCCGGGCAGCATCGGGAGAGCCCTCCGCGGGCCGACGGGGCGCTGATGAAGGGGCAGCGGACGCTGCGGTGGTTGAGCTGCCAGTGCTCGACCTGCTTGACGATCTCCTGCGCGATGGCGTGTCCGTGGTCGCCATAGCCGTGGACGACGAACTCGTACCGGTCGTTGCCGTCGTCTCCGTCGCCGATGCGTTCGGTGGCCGGCCGGGCGAGGGAGGCTCCGCGGACGATCGTGACACCGGGCCAGTGCCAGTGCCGGGGCGGTGGGTCGAGGACCTTGTTGTCGCCGTCGGGGTCGGTCTCCGGGCGGCAGGAGCCGGGCAGCCGGTGGCGGCGGCGATCACGGCCGGCTGAGGGGCGGCGTCCCACAGCCGCTCGGTGATGTCGCCCGAGGAGATCAGCGCGGTGATCGTGCCCGTGACGGCCGGGAGGCCGAGGGCCGCGAGGCCGCCGGTCCCGATCCGGCACACAAGCAGGCCGATGGTCGCGCCGCGGTCCACGCGCCGGGCCATCCGCACCGAGCGCCGCACGAGTGAGGGCAGGCGCCGCGCCATGGTGCGGGAGGTCAGCAGAAAGCCGGCCCGGAGCCTCGACTCGTCGCGGGAGAGGTATTCCTCCTCCCGAACACCGGCCGCCCCCGGCTCGTCCTCCGGCACGGTCCCCTTGGGTGGTTGCGGTGGCTGGTCCTGCGTAATGGTCGAGGGCATCGTTCCCCCCCAGGACGGTCGCTGCGGCTGAGTCGTGAGGTCCAACGACACGGCTGCGATATCGAACACACGTCATTCGGTCGTGCTGGGGAGCCCGCTGTCTCCTGCGCCAGGGGGCCCCGAGGGGGCGTGATCCCTGGTCCGGCTTGGAACGGCTGCGGGCGGGAAATGGCCGAAACGCCGACACCGCCAAAGAGCGTGGGCACTACGGCGCGGCATCCCGGGGCGTCCCCTCCTGGCCGGGTTCTGGTTCGGCCCGCAGCAGCTTCTCCCGCTCTGTCTCGGCGTGGCCGACCGCGCCCGTCAGCGCCTCATGGTGGTGGGCGGACGGGACGCCGGCTCCCAGGCCGACCGTGTCGATCACCGCGTTCAGCGCGTCTGTCGCCCTGGTGTCCAGGGCTGACGCGTTGATGACGGTTCCGACGCGCCGTGGTACTGGCTGCCGGACGAAACGAACTGCTCACCGGACTGAAGCGCCGGCAGAAAGGGTGCCGGACGTGCGGGTGGCTTCCGGTGCCGTTTCCGTGACGGGTGGGGGACGGCCTTCCCGTTCACGGGGCAGGGCGGACAGCGGTTGGGCGTGGGGCAGGAACCCTGTGAAGGCTCCCCGGCCTTCAGCGAGGTGTGCGCGGCTCCGGACCCGTAGTACGTGCGAACACCCTGTCCGATACGGTGCGCCGATGCGGAAGCTCGCGGAGACCGAAGACCTGTCGGGGCTGGTGCGTGACGCGCTGGGACCGGGCTGCCGGGTGGTCGCGGTGGACCGGTTGCGCGGGGGGAGCAGGAAGGGGGTCTACCGGGTCCGGGTCGACGGGGCCGCGGTGCCGACCGTGATCGTCTACAGCTGGGCCGAGGAGGAGAACTTCTGGCCGGACCGGCGCGCAACCGATGCCGAGGATCCGCTCGCACCCGCCTCGGGGCTGGCCCCGTTCCTCACCGCCCGGCGGAAACTGGACGTCCTGGGCGCGAGGGTTCCACGGCTCCTCCTGGCGGACGACAGCCGGCACCGCCTCCCGGCGGACGCGGCCGTGGTCGAGGACGTCTCCGCCGACACCCTCGAGGCGCTCCTCGAGAGGGATCCCGCCCGCGCGAGCGCCGCCCTGGCCGACCTGGCCGCGACGGTGGACGTCCTGCACGGCCACCTCGCCCCGCGGTACGGCCGGCCGGATCCGCTGGAGCGGGGCGGTACCGCGAGCGGCGCGTCCTGCGGGCAGCTGGTTCTCGACCGGGCCCTGCGCGATCTCGAAGAGGCCTCGGGCCGAGAGGGCAGGATCGCCGCGGCGCAAGGGTGCCTGCGCGACCGCCTGTACGCCCTCGCCGCACGGGTCTCCCCCCGCAGCGAACACGGGCTGGTCCACGGAGAACTGGGCCCCGACCACGTCCTGGTCGACGCCGACGGACGCGCGGTGCTGATCGACATCGAGGGCCTCATGCACTTCGACGTCGAATGGGAGCACGTCTTCCTCCGGCTCCGCTTCGGCCGGCACTACCCCGTCCTGTCCCGGCCCGGTCTCGACCCGCGGCGGCTGGACCTCTACCTGCTCGCGATGCACCTGTCCCTGACCGCCGGCCCGCTGCGCCTGCTCGACGGCGACTACCCAAACCGGGCCGCCCTGCGCGGGATCGCCGAGCACAACCTGCGGGAAGCCCTGGCACTCCTCCCGTAGCGGCCGTAGCGGCC
>NZ_LIRG01000859.1 GCF_001419695.1 Streptomyces prasinopilosus | reverse complement strand
AGGTGGACGTCCACCTCCCGGTCACCATCCGCGGCGACCGGATGGGCGTGCTGTCCGTCACGATGCCGGAGGACCGCTTCACGCGGGCGCTCCTTCCCGAGCTGCAGCACGTCTGCGAGGTCCTCGGCCACGAGATCCTCGTGGCCGAACGGGACACGGACCTGTACGTCCTGGCCCGCCGTGCCTCGCGTCTGACCCTGGCGGCCGAGATGCAGTGGCAGTTGCTGCCGGGCCGGGCCTGCTCCCGTCCCGAGTTCGCTCTCGGAGGACACATCGAACCCGCGTACACGATCTTCGGGGACAACTTCGACTGGTCGGTGTCCGCGGAGCACCTCACGCTGACCGTCACCAACGGCATGGGGGAGGGCATCGAGGCCGCTCTGCTCACGAACCTCGCCGTCAACGCGATGCGCAACGCCCGGCGCGCCGGTCTCGGTCTGTCCGACCAGGCCCGCCTCGCCGATCAGGCGGTGTACGCGCAGTACCGGGGCGGCGCGCACGTCTCGGTCCTGCTGCTGCGGTTCACCCTCGCGACCGGTGAGGTGGAGGCCGTGGACGCGGGGTCCCCGAGGATGTGGCGGCTGCGCGGGAAGGACGTGGACGCCCTCCCCTTCGACGCCCAGCTGCCCCTCGGCATGTTCGAGGACACCCCGTACGCGTCCGAGCACTTCCGGGTGCGTCCCGGCGACCGCTTCCTGATCGGCAGCGACGGCGTCTACGAGGCGGCCGCCTCCACCGGCGAGAAGTACGGCGAACGGGCACTCGCCCGGTCCCTCACCGCCACCCGCCTGCTGCCGCCGGCGCAGGTGCCGGGCGCGGTGCTGCGGGAACTCGCGGCGTACCGGGGGCAGACCCCGGTCGACGACGACGCCCTGGTGGTCTGCCTCGACTGGTACGGGCGCTCCGGGGACGGTCCGCACCCCGGTCCGTGAAGCGGTTCCTCCGCCCGGCCCGGCGGAGCGGGTGCCCGCGTCCGGGGCTCCCTCAGGCCGTTCTGTCCGCCCGGTGGGCGCCGGGGGCCGGTGCGTTCCGCTTCACCGCGTCGCGGAAGGCGTCCAGCCCGTCGCGCAGGGCCGTGCGGGATTCGGGGGACATGCTCTCGATCACCGAGCGGAGCACGTCCTTGCGCTGCACCCGGAGTTCGTCCAGGTACGCCGCCCCGCTCCCGGTCAGGTCGAGCATCAGCTCCCGCCTGCTGACGGGGCTCGGGGTCCGCCGCACGAAGCCGAGCGCCTCGAGCCGGTCGCAGAGGCGGCTGACGGAGGGCGGGGAGGATCCGAGCATCTCGCCCAGCGTGCGCAGGTTGATGCCCTGTTCCCGTTCGAGGCTGTAGAGCACACGCAGCTGCGAGGCGGAGACGGGGGCGACCGGGGCCGCGTCGCGGCCCCGGTCCCACAGCACCTCGAGGAGTTCGACGACCTCGCACGCCACTTCGGCCGCTCGCCCGGACCCGGGTCCGGGTGAGGAGGGTGCGGTCTGCGCGTTCACGACGTGGGCACTCCGGCACTCCGATGGGATGGTCGTCCCCCTGTCACGGGTGGGACAGGCTGGTTCTCGCCCGTTCTCCGGGTTCCGTCTGCTGCGTCCCGTCCCCGCTCCGGCGCTTCCCCTTCCTCCGTGGCGCGGCGTCCGGGGCACCGGAACGCGGGGGGCACGGGTCAACAGTATCCTCCCGGCGGCCCCGGCCACCGGTCGCCGGGAGCAGCGGGCACCCGCGGCCCGCGGGCCCGGGGCCTCCCCTGCGCCCCGCCGTCGCCGGTGCGCCCGCGCGGACGTCACAGGAAGCGGCGTATGGGCAGGACGGCCGTCTCGCGCGCCCGCTGCAGCAGCGACCGTCTCCCCCAGCGTCCTTCCCGGATCCGTTCGCTGACCGCCACGTCCTCGTCGAAGTGGGCGTCGAGGGTGGCGGTGAACTCCTCGTCGAGGACGGCCAGCATGATCTCCTCGTCGTGCTCGAGGGAGCGGCGGTTGAAGTTGGTCGATCCTATGAGCGCGGCCGTCGCGTCCACTGTGATGATCTTCGCGTGCATCATCGTCGGCTGGTACTGGTAGATCTTCACGCCGCAGGCCAGCAGATCCTCGTAGAAGTTCTGCCCGGCCAGCTGGCAGACCCGCTGGTCGGTGTACGGACCCGGCAGGAGGATCTCCACCTCCACCCCGCGCCGCGACGCCTCGCACAGGAGCTCGACGAAGTAGGCGTCCGGGGAGAAGTAGGCGGTCGTGAGCCGGAACCGCTCCTCGGCCGACTCGATCATCACCTGGATCAGGGTCTGCATGTCCTGCCAGCCGAAGCTGGCCGACCCGCGCACCACCTGCACCACCGCGTCCCCCTCGGGCCGGTGCTCGACGAAGCGGTCGTGGTCGTCGAAGAGTTCGCCGCGGCACTCGGCCCAGTTCTGCGCGAACGCCGCGGCGATCCCGTCCACCGCCGGACCGCGCACCTCGACGTGCGTGTCGCGCCACTCGTGCTCGTCGCGGGCGTCGCCGCACCATTCCTCGGCGATGCCCACCCCGCCGGTGAACGCCACGCGTTCGTCCACCAGCAGTGCCTTGCGGTGGCAGCGGTGGTTCTGCTTGAGCGGCGAGAGCGCCACCGGCTGGCGGAACCAGGCCACGCGCACACCGGCCTCCCGCATGTCCTGCAGCAGGTCCTTCTCGATCGTGCGGCTGCCGAACCCGTCCAGCAGCAACCGGACCCGCACGCCGGCGCGAGCCCGCTCCGCCAGGGCGCGGGCGAACTCCCGGGCGATGTCGCCCCTCCAGTACACGAACGTCATCATGTCCACCGTGTGCTCGGCGGACCGCACGCTCTTGAGCATCGCGGGGAAGATCTCGTCGCCGTTGCGCAGGGCGACCAGGGAGTTCCCCTCGGTCGCGGCGATGCCGATCAGCCGCTCCAGCCTGCGGCGCATCCGCTGCGCGCGGTCACCGGCGGACCGGTCGGGGGACGGGGAGGACTGGGTGCACTGGGGCGCGTTCTCGAGTTTCATCCATGGCTCCGGCCGGCACGCGAGGCGGTCCGCGCTGCCCGTCCTCGTCCGGCGGAGGTCGGCGCAGCGGGGCGACGGCGGCGGACGAGGACGGCCCGGACGACGGTCAGCGGGCAGGCCCTCCGCTCGCCGAGCGGTCCCTGGACCGCTTTTAACCCCCGCGGGCGAGGGCAAACGACGGCTACGTCACAGTCCTCGGAGGTATTCGTGGTCATCGTCGGAATTGTCGCCCTGTGTGTGGTTCTCGCCTTACTGGCATTCCTCGTGCCCCGTCTGTCCCACGGGCCCGAACGCGGCACCCAGCGGGCCCTCGGTCTCGGCTCGCGCGCGGGTGGAAAGGCCCCCGGCCCCCTGGGGCGCCTGTTCAGCAAGCCGTTCCGCAGCAGCTCGAAGGCCGTGGGACGCAGCGGTTCCGCCGGCCGTCGCACGCGCGGCCGGCTGCCCTTCTGACCCCGGCGGTCCCGTGCGGCACCGGCCGGCCCCCGCCCTGTCGGTCGACAGGTCGGGGGCCGGCCGGTGCCGCACGGG
>NZ_LIRG01000858.1 GCF_001419695.1 Streptomyces prasinopilosus | reverse complement strand
CGGCGCGGGCGCGCTGCTCGCCGGCGTGGTCCTCTACCGCAGGGCCCGAGCCGCCGCGTGACACCGGCCCCGGCACGGCCGGCCCGCACGACCGGTGCGGGCCGGCCGCGCCGGGGTCGCGTGGGGGAGGAGCACCGGCCGGCGGTGTGTCCGAACTCACCAGGTCGCGCGCACCTGGCGGATGATCCGCCGCCGCAGCCGCACCTTGCGGCTCCCGTCGCGCAGCAGGCGCAGCCGGTCCAGTTCCCAGTGACCGTACTCCGCGTGGTCCGTCAGCAGACGCGCCGCCTCCTTGCGGGAGACCCCGCGCGGTACGTACACGTCGACAAATTCGTATTCCGGCATCGCATCTATTGTGCGGGCTGGGCCCCGGTACGGATAGCGTCTGCACTATGTCTGATGCTGCGCAGCCCACCGCTGCCGAGGTACGCGCCGCCGCCGAGGCGGTCAAGACCGCGCTCGACCGCCACCTGGCCGCGGTCGAACGCCGGTCGGGGGAGGACGACCCGGCCGTCTACGAGGCGTTCAACGAGCTGGCCGTGGCCGCCGAGACGTACGACGAACTGCTCTACGACCGCTACGACGAGGTGACCCCCTTCGAGATCCCCGCCGCCGAGGAGGCACTGCCGCCCTACACCGGGCCCGAGGAGCCCAGTGCGCTCAGCGTGCTGATCCGCCGCGACTACGCCGTCGTGGAGCCGCAGCGGCTGCTGGCGCACGCGCAGCGGATCGAGGCGGCGGACGACGACATCGCCGACACCCCCGGGACCTCGGGCACCGTCCACGGCGCGCTCGGCCTCCTGTTCGGCGAGTACGAACCGGACGAGATCGCCTCCCGGCACAAGGAGTTCGGCCTGGAGGAGGGCGACTCCACGCTCTGGGTGACGGCATCGGACGAACCGGCGGAACCCGGTGAATGGCTGGAGGCCCCGTTCGAGGAGGCGGAGCCGGCGCAGGTCGTGTGCCGCTTCGACGTCAGCGCCGTCTTCGACGAGGACCCCGACGACGTGGACGACCTCGACGACCTGGAGGGCATCGACGACCTGGAGGACGGGCCGGCCCCGGACACCGGCCGCTGAGCCCGCCCGTCGGCGCGCCGACGGCACGCGTGGCGGTGGCGGCGGGAGNNCTCCCGCCGCCACCGCCACGAGCGGGGTCAGCCGGCCGCCGCCGGAACCTGCGGCGCCAGCAGCACCGGCAGGCGGGTCGTCCGGGGCTTCGCCGTCCCCTCCGCCACGGCACGCGGCAGCGCCTGCTCCACCCCGTGCACCACGGACAGATGGCGGTCCGCCCTGCTGAACGCCGTGTACACCCAGGGCCGGCTCAACGCCTGCACGGCGTCGCCGGGCAGGACCACGACCACGGCCGGCCACCGGACCCCCACCGCCTGGTGCGCGGTCAGTGCCCAGCCGTGCCGTACCGACCCCTCCACCCGGTCCTGCGGCACGACGACGGCCCCGCCCGCGCAGGACAGGTGCAGCCCGTCGGCGTCGGCCTTCACCACCCGGCCCGGCACCGTACGCCCCCGGGCGGGGGAGTAGACGATCCGGTCGCCCGGATCGAACCCGCCGAAGCGTCCCGGCCCCGGATTCAGCCGCTCCTTCAGCGCCGCGTTCAGCACGCGCGTGCCCACCGCGCCCCCGTGCCCCGGAGTGATCACCTGGGTCTCCTCCGCCGGGACCCCGATCGCGCGCGGCACCGAGTCGGCCACGAGCTGCACCGTCCGGTGCACGGCCTCGCCCGGGTCCCGCACCGGCACGATGACGACCTCCCTGCCGGGCGCCGCCACCTGGTTCAGCTCACCGACCCCGATGCCGGAGACCAGCTCGCCCAGCGGCCCGGGATCCGGCCGCCGGGAGGCGATCTGCGGGCACACGCGCGCGGCCAGCAGATCGGCGAACACCCGGCCCGGACCGGCGGACCACAGCACGCCCGGGTCCCCGGCCAGCAGCAGCCGGGAGCCGTCCGGCAGCGACTCCGTGACCAGCGCGGCCGTCTCGACGTCGAGCTGGGGGGCGTCCAGCACGACGAGCAGGTCCAGCAGCAGCGCCCCGTCGGCGTCCCGCCCCGGCCCCTCGGCGCCGGACAGCAGCCCGGCGACGGTGGCGACCGCGGGGCCCCCGGCGCCCTCGTCACCCGCCGCGGTGGCGCCGGCGTCCGCCTCCCCGGAACCGGTCCTTCCGGAGCCGGAGTCCCCGGCGCCCGTGTCCCCGGCCGGGAGGGCCTCCAGCAGGGCCGCGAACCGGGAGCGCCCGACCGGGGTGTGGGCGGCGGCCCAGGCGCGCAGTCCGAGACCGTGCGCCGCCCGGAGCAGGGCCGCCGGCTCGGCGAGGGACGCCTCTCCGCCGGTGTGCAGCACCAGTCCGTGGCCGGAGACCGCGCGGATCAGCTCTCCCGCGGACCCGCCCGCCGAGGCGGCGGCCCGCTCCCACTCCGCAGCCGGGCCGTCCTGCCGGGGAGCGGAGCCGACGAGCCGGGCCAGTCCGTCGGCGAGGCTCTCCTCGGCCATCGCGTACCGCTCGAGCGCCACGAGCACCCGGACGGGCCGCTCCTCCTCGGTCTCGTCCGTGTCGTCCCCGGCACCGTCCGGCCGGGGCGCCGGGGCGTCCGGCTGCGGCAGCGGGTCCCGGAAGACCAGGACGTCACCGTCGGAGACCGCGGCCTGCACGGCCTCCCCGGGGTCCGGGACCCCCTGCCGCGCCAGGGCGGCGGTCAGCGCGGACACCTCGAGGGCGGTGTGCCCGGCCACCGCCGCCTGCTCCAGCAGCCATCCGGTGACCGCCCGCTCCCGCCGCCCGTCGTCCGGTCCCGCCTCACCGCCGAGCAGTGCCCGGGCGAAACCGTCCGCCTGCTCGGGCCGCACCCCCGCCACCCGCAACAACTGCCAGGGATCGGCCCGCAAGACCTGCGCGGCCCCCTCGCCCAGCACCCCGGCGGCCTGCGCGGCGAGCGCCTCGGGCGCGCCGCCCCGG
>NZ_LIRG01000857.1 GCF_001419695.1 Streptomyces prasinopilosus | reverse complement strand
GACGGCCGCGGGGCCTCGGTGCGTGCGGACGCGGGTGCCCGTGCGGGCCTGCGGGCGGATGGAGTACGGGGGTCAGATCACGTACGTCACGCCGGGCGCCGCCAGTTCCACCGGTCCGTCGTAGACCGCGCGCGCGTCGGCGAGGTTGACCTGCGGGTCGGTCCACGGGGCGATGTGGGTGAGGACCAGCCGGCGGGCGCGGGCGCGGGCCGCCGACTCCCCCGCCTCGCGTCCGTTGAGGTGCAGGTCGGGGATGTTCTCCTTGCCGGCGGTGAAGGCCGCCTCGCACAGGAACAGGTCGGTGTCGTGGGCGAGTTCGTCGAGCGCCGGGCTCACCCCGGTGTCGCCGGAGTACGTGAGCGACTTCCCGCCGTGCTCGAGCCGGATGGCGTACGCCTCCACCGGGTGCGCGACGCGTTCGGTGTGCACGACGAACGGGCCGAGCTCGAAGGTGGACGGCTTGACCGTGTGGAAGTCGAAGACCTCGCTCATGGAGGAGGGCGAGGGGGTGTCGGCGTAGGCCGTGGTCAGCCGGTGCTCCGTGCCCTCGGGTCCGTAGACCGGTATCGGGTCGCAGCGGCCTCCGTCGTGCCGGTAGTAGCGCACCACGAAGTATGCGCACATGTCGATGCAGTGGTCGGCGTGCAGGTGGCTGAGGAAGATCGCGTCCAGGTCGTAGAGACCGCAGTGGCGCTGCAGCTCGCCCAGGGCACCGTTGCCCATGTCGAGGAGCAGCCGGAAGCCGTCGGCCTCGACGAGGTAGCTCGAACAGGCCGATTCCACGGACGGGAACGACCCCGAGCAGCCGACGACGGTGAGCTTCATGAAGCAGAAACCTCCGCTGGCGGGGGAGTGAAAACGGGGGTCGTGCGGTTCGTCGAGCGTAAGACGCAAAACCTTCGGCCGCTCCTCCGCCAGGGTCCGTTGTGGGGGAACTCACCTGCGCTGTCACCGGTTCGGCTGGAAGCGGATCACGCGGGGCGTGCGGGAAGGCGCACGGCTCGGTCCCGCGCCGGTACGGTCGGGCCATGAACACGTCGTGGTGGCTCGCACTCGTCGCGGTGGTCCTGCTCGCACTGGTCGCCGCGCTCGTCGACGGATGGGGCCGGGGGCACCGGTCCCGCGTCCGGAGTGCGCCGGCCCGGGCGGGGACCGGTACGCAGGAGGGGGACGGCCGGCCCCGGCCCGCGGAGATCTGGTGGGCGGACGTGCCCTACGAGGACGTGCCGCGGGCGGGGGCCGGCCGTCC
>NZ_LIRG01000856.1 GCF_001419695.1 Streptomyces prasinopilosus | reverse complement strand
CCCTGGAGTCCGCCGACTCCCCCGTCAAGGGGAGGATGGGCTGCGCCCCCGCCCCCGTGGAGAAGACGGAGTCGGCGGACTCCAGGGAGCCGGCCGCGGAGGTGGCGTCGTACCACATGGCGGTCTTGCCCTGGACGGTGTTGTTCAGGCACTCGGCGAAGCCGGACTGGGCGGCGCCGGCCTGGCCGTGCTCGCGGACCAGGCCGACGTAGAACTTCGTGGCCGCGAGCCACTCCGGGGAGTCCAGGCGGGCGTTCCAGTCCTCGTCGAACCAGGTGCCGCCGAAGGTGTTCACCACGGTCGTCAGCGGTGCCATGACCTCGCCCCAGCCGGGCAGACCGCGCAGGCAGATGCCCTTCATGCCGGGCTCCGCCCCGTCGAGCTCGGCGGCGATCTCGCCCACCTCCTTCCAGGTGGGACGCGCCGGCATCGTCAGGCCCTCCCGCTCCAGGAGGTCCTTGCGGTACATCAGGAACGAGGACTCGCCGTAGAAGGGCTGGCCGTAGAGCTTGCCGTCGTCCCCGGTGAGGGACCGGCGCATCGGCTCGAGCACGTCCCGCTGGTCGTAGCCGGGGTCCTCGCCGACGTACGGGTCCATCTCCTTGAGCCAGCCGTTGCGGGCGTAGATCGGGATCTCGTAGTTGGACAGGGTGGCGACGTCGTACTGGCCGGCCTGGTTGGCGAAGTCCTGGCTGATCTTGTCGCGGACGTCGTTCTCCGGCAGCACGGTGAAGTTCACCTTGATGCCGGTGTCCTTGGTGAAGTGCGCGGCGGTGAGCTTCTGCAGCGCCACCATCTGCGGATTGTTGACCATCAGGACATTGACGGCATCACCGCCTGATCCGGCCCCGCCCGCTCCGACCCAGCAGCCGGAGAGCAGCGGGGCGAGCAGCGTCCCTGCGGCGACCGCGGCGAGTGTGGCTCGCGGCGGCCTCCGTCGGCTCTGGGTTCGCATGGATCGCTCCTGGACGTATAGGGAGGTAACGGGCGGCGCCCGGACGGGCCGGCCCGCGGGGAGGTGGAGAACTCGTGGGGTGAACCGGCGCACGGGGAACCTCGCGCCGTGGAACGTGGAACGTGGGTCGTGGGTCGTGCGGCGGGCCGGGGTCGCCGGGTCAGACGCGGACGACCTGGGGGCCCAGCAGGGAGTAGCGGTGGGCCTCGGCCGCCGGGAGCAGCGTGCTCGTGACGATCGCCTCCAGCGCGCCGACGTCGGCGAACCGGCAGAAGCTGACCGCTCCGAACTTGCTGTGGACGCCCGCGAACACCACCCGGCGCGAGGCCCGCACCGCCTGTGCCTTGACCTCGCTGACCGCCGGGTCCGGCGTGGTCAGGCCGTGTTCGCGCGAGATGCCGTTGGCGCCGATGAACGCCAGGTCGATGACGAAACCGGAGAGCATCCTCGTCGTCCAGTGGTCGACGGTGGCGAGGGTGCCGGAGCGGACCCGGCCGCCGAGCAGCAGGACGGACACCGTGCCGGTCCCGGCGAGCGCGCCCGCGACCGGCAGGGAGGCGGTGACCACGGTGAGCGGCCGGTCCCGGGGCAGCGCCTCGGCGATGAGCTGCGGGGTGAAGCCCTCGTCGACGAACACCGTCTCCGCGTCGCCGAGCAGGTCGGCCGCCGCGTTCGCGACCCGCCGCTTCTCGGCCACGTGACTGGTGGCGCGGAAGGCGAGCGTGGTCTCGAAGGCGGCGCTCTCCACGGGGTAGGCGCCGCCGTGGGTGCGGCGCACCAGACCGTGGTTCTCCAGGGCGCGCAGATCCCGCCGTACGGTCTCCTTGGCCACCCCCAGATCGGCGGCGAGCACCGTCACGTCGACCGAGCCGGTGGCGCGCGCCACC
>NZ_LIRG01000855.1 GCF_001419695.1 Streptomyces prasinopilosus | reverse complement strand
GGTCGAGGTAGGCGACGTCGATGGCCATGCGCATGCGGAAGGTGTGGATGCCGCTGGCGGGGGAGAGGAGCAGCGCGCCGTCGAGCGACGTCGCCTACCTCGACCGGCGTCTCCGCGTCCTCGCCGTACGCACCATGCCGCCGGGGCGGCTCGGGCTGCCCCGGGTGCGGGCACGGCACGTGATCGAGTCCGAGGCCGGGGCGATGGCGGAGTGGGGGGTGCGCAGCGGGGTGCGGGTGACCGTGGTGACGGGTTCCCCCGGCACTGGCACCGGTGGCGGGCGGACGGCGTCCGGCACGCCGCGCGCCTAGGGTTCCCCGTCCGGGCCCCTTCGCCCACCACGTCCCGGTGAGGAGGTCCGAGCGGCCGGTGGGAGCCTCAGTCGGTGTACGACTCGAGGGTGCCGCGGCGGCGGACGTCGAGCGTCGCGCAGTGGAACGAGCCGCCGAACGGCGCGTAGTGCAGCAGGTCGCACGGGATCGGCTCGAACCCCCACTTCTCCAGCGCGCGCAGCATGTCGGTGTGGTGCCGCTCCGCGATCACCCGCTTCTCGTCGATCATGAGGACGTTCATGCTCAGCCACTTGCCGCACATCGAAGCGACCCCGAGCAGGCGGTCGTCGATCGGACTGGGTTCGGGCGCGACCAGGACGTCCCACGAACCGAGGACGTCGGGCAGCCGGTCGACGTCGACGTACTCGGGGTTGACCAGCACCTTGCCGGGCGCGAGGAGGACGAACGTCGTGTCGATGTGCATGGGGGTGCGGCAGCGGCTCTCGATCTCGTGGACGCGGTAGCCGGGTCCGAGGTGGCGGCGCAGCCAGTCGATGCCCATCCGGTTGGTGACGTTGCTCCGCGTGACGAACAGGTCGCGTCCCGCACGGACGAAATCCGCCGCGTCGAACACCGGCTCGAACTCGGTGAGGATGTAGCGCATGGGCTCGTCGGCCCCGGGGACGCGGAAGTCCGCCTCGAAGAGTTCGTCGGTGAGCTGCGGCCTGGGGGCCGCCGTCCAGCGCGCTCCGCGCCGGAAGTAGTCCTTGAGGACCGTGCGATAGGAATGGGTCTCGAAGTACCGGCACGGCCATGCCATCGGGGTCTCGATGATCTCGTCACCGATCACGAGCATGCTGTCCCGCGGACACGTGTTGCAGAAACCGCGTGACGACCAGTCGGGAGTGCCGAAGCGTCGCCGGTGGTCGACCGCGTCCGGGCGCCTGACGGTGACGTCGAGCGACCGCAGGAGGGCGATGAACTGGTCGAGCTCCTGCTGCGCCCGCTCGATCAGGAAGCGCGGATACCTGAATCCGGCGGCAAGTCCCTGCACGCGCGCCGCCCACGGCGGGATGTTGCAGGTCACGACCGGATGGTCGGAGGGAATCGTCGCGCCGTCGAGCCGTCCGACGATGATCTCCTCCAGCGGATCCCATTCGTTGTGGGAATTGACCGGGGAGACGAGGGGGTCCGGAGTTCCTCCGGTTGCAGCGGATCGCGCCGGACGGGAGTCGGCGTCCTCCGCTGTCCCGATACCGGGCCTTGGCGTCACCGCCATGTTCAACCGCTTTCGATCGCCGAATCCAGTGACTCACCATATCCGACGTTCGGGACAAATGGGCGCGCGGAGTCGTCCCGTGTACACCGGTCGAGCGAGGCTCCCGCCTCCACCGCCTCCCCTTCGGCCACCCGTTCGACCGGAGGGAAGGCTCGGGTACCGGTCCCGCGCGGGGGCCCGCCGGCTCGGCGGCACCGGTCAGCCCGCCGTGCGGGGGAACGAGATCTCGACCCTGCGGTTCTTCTTGCGGCCGGCCTCGGTGGAGTTGTCGGCGATCGGGTACTGCTCCCCGTAGCCGCGCACCTCGTACGTGACGCCGGGGTCGTTCAGCTCCTGGCCCAGGACGGTGTGGACGGCGTTCGCGCGCTTGCGGGACAGGACGTCGCCGTGGGCCGAGGAGCCCAGGTCGTCCGTGAAGCCGAAGACGCGGATCCTCGTCGCGTTCTGGTTCCTGATCTCCCCGGCGATCGCACCGATGCGGGCCTTCGCCTGGGAACCGAGCTTCGCGCTGTCCTTGCCGAACAGCACCTCGGCCTGCAGCGCGAACGTCACCTCCGCGTTGGTGTCCTCGCGGCGCTCGTCACCGCTCTGTTCCTCGACGACCTGCTTGATGTCCAGGACCTTCGGCTCGGCGAGGGTCGCGCCGTCGGGGAGCTTCAGGTCCGGGTCGTTGCCGTCGAGCTCCACCGGGGCGGAGGCGCTGGCCTCGGTGCCCGGGGGGACGCTGGGGCCGTCGGCGGCGGTGGCGCCGGAGGCGCCGTAGAGGCTGGTGGCGACCAGGACGGTGGCGGTGGTGACGACCATGGAGAACCTTGGCTGCACCGGAATCGGACGGATGCGTGTCATGGTCTGCCTCACCCAGAGATCTGGATGGTGCCGCTGGCGAACGTCGGCAGTTGGAAGGTGACTTCGGATGTGTCCGCGGGCGGCGCGGGGAACTGCATGAAGACGGAGAGGCTCTCGCCGGCCTTGATTGCCGAGAAGCCTGTTGTCGTCAGTGGACGGCCTTCGGTGTCGCGCAGCACGTAGTAACGCTTCTTGCTCTTCGAGTCGACCAGGGTGGCGCCGCCGAGGGACCGGCCGTTTCGTACGATCTCGGTTTCGTTGCCACTCAATGCAGCGGGAACGGTGACGCTCTTGGCACCGTCGTTCTTCAGCATCGCGTTCACAGTGACGAAGCCTCCGGCGTCACGTGCCGCAGACATGACCTGAAGAATCAGCCCGTCCGACCCCCTCAGTTCGGCAAGGGGATCGTCCGTCCGTTCCTCCTGGGCGCTCGGAGCGGAACCGTCGCCCTTGGAAGCGGAAGCCGTGGCCGCCGGCCCCTTGTCATCATCCCCTCCCCCGCCGCAGCCGACCACGCCGAGGGCCAATCCGGCCGCCACGGTGAACGCGACCATCCCCCTCCGGGCCTTCGTTGTGCACCGAATGCTCATGCCACTGCTTCCTTAGTCACTCGTCGTTCGTCGGTCAGTCGGCCAGGTGGACGTCGAAAAGGTCCTCGGGCTGCGGAAGGAGTTCCACCGGATCTTCCGGATCCAGTTCCCACTCTTCGCCCCCCTTGCAGGTGAGCAGTGGCAGCGCGTCCTCGGGAGCGTCCTCCGACAGGGGATCGAAGGTGCAGCGAGGGTCGATCACCGCAGTGGCCGTTTCCCGCGACCTCATGCTCTCGGTACCGGGCACGATGGAGTCCCCCACGGTGTCGGTCGTCTCGACCTCGACCGTGTAACCCAGCAGCCCCTTCTGCGCGCACCCCTGGACGGCCGCGTCGTTCCGCGCCGCGAGTTGCCGGGCGCGCCAGCACGAGTCGTCGAGCCCTTCGGCATTGCCGTCGAAGATCGCCTGCCACTCGGCCGGATCGAGAAGGTCCTCCACCCAGGCGCCCGTGAGTTGGTCACGCCTGTCCTGAGCCGCGGCGAGTGCGGCCGCGTCCGCGGCCGTCTGAGCACCGTTCCTGTTGGCCGCCGCCTGCCCGACCGCCAAGTACGCGAACGCGAGAAAGAGCAGGCCCCCCACCACCGTGATGTAAATAGGGAAAGCCTGCCCTGCGTCGCCGTACTTGTGGGATCGCATCAGCCTCCGGTGACCTCGGCGATTTTGGTTGTGATCGCGTCGAAGATCGTCTGACCGATGCTCGTCCCCGTGATCGCCAGGACGATCGCCACCACCACCGCGATGATGCCCAGGTACTCCACCGCCGTCTGGCCCCTGTCGTTGCGGGCGGTGCGGGAGTGGAGGTAGGTGACCGTGGTGTTGATCCAGTTGCTCATGGTGTTCCCCTCCGGCTGACGCGGTTGCGGCTTCCTTCGAGGTGCCGCATTCGACAGCGGCAACGTACGGTGTTCTCCCCGGTCCGCCAGAGGGCCCCAGGGCCCAATCCCGGGCCCAGTTGCCGGGCCGCCGCTTCGTCCTCCCTGATGCCACCGCAGGTCACCCCCGTTCCCGTGGGGAGTCCGGGGCCGTGCCGAGCCACTTCGCGGCGGCTTCGGAGCGGCTGGTGCTGTGGAGTTTGGCGAAGATGCGGTTGATGTGGTTCTTGACCGTCTTCTCGCTGATGAAACAAGTGGCGGCGATCTGCTGGTTGTTCATGCCGGACGCGATGTGGTTCATGATCTCCGCCTCCCTGTCGCTCAGTGGGAATCTCGACCTGCCGAAAGCGGCTGCCGGACGGCCGCCCGTCCACCCCGACGACGACTGTCCCACATTAGGTTGCAGTTGCGAAAGGTTTTGTGGAGAAACAGGCGGGGGCGGGATTGTCGGATCGTTCAATGTGCTTTGCTGTGCTGGATGTTGGAGGTTCTTATGCGGCTGCCGCGTCGTGGAAAGTTCGTATGCAGTCGCATCCGTGCGGTCTCCCAGGCCTTCCGGCAGGGGCGGGCCCGGTGGTGTCCCGCGGAGCCGGGCCAGCAGTGCTTCCGCCGCCGTGGGGGTGAAGTGGGGGCGGCCGCGGCTGACGTCCCGTACGGCCGACACCAGTTGGTCCGCCGTGAACTCGCCGTGGACCAGGTAGCCGCCCGCTCCCCTGCGCAGCGCCTCCTCGACGATCTCCGGCTCCCCGCTGTACGTCAGCATCACCACCGGGGCGATCCCCGCCAGGTACGGGAGGGCCGAGATGCCGTCCGTGCCCGGCATCCGGACGTCGAGGAGGATGACGTCGGGACGGTGGTCGCGGGCCGCCTCGCAGGCTTCCCCGCCGTCCGCCGCCTCC
>NZ_LIRG01000854.1 GCF_001419695.1 Streptomyces prasinopilosus | reverse complement strand
GCCGCCCCCTCCTTCGCCCCTTCCCGGGCGCCCGCCGGAGCGTCGGCCTGGGAGAGGGCGGCCTTGTCGTCGGAGAGACCGGAGGCGCCGGAGTCCGAACCGGAGCCCGCGCCGCATCCGGCCAGGGCGAGTGCGGTGGCCAGCAGCAGGGCCGTCGCGGCGTGGGCGGGCCGTACGGATCGTCGTGTGCGCATGTGGGTTCCCCCCGGGTTCGTGACCACTGACCGTTCCTCCGACGTTCCTTCGACGCCGGAGGGCGGTGGAACGATGGCGCGGAAAGGTCCCGAAGCGGTCACGGTAAGGACTCGGGAGGGCCGTACGGCCCTGGTGGGACCGCCGGCGGCATCTGAGAGGGTGGAGCCATGAGCGGATCACACACGGGTGCGGAGCAGCGGGTCGTCGTCGTCGGGGCCGGCATCGCCGGGCTGGCCGCCGCGCACCGGCTGCTCGGGCGCGGGGCGCGGGTGACCGTGCTGGAGGCCTCGGAGCGGGTCGGCGGCAAGCTGCTGCCCGGCGAGATCGCGGGCGCGCGCGTCGACCTGGGTGCCGAGTCGATGCTGGCCCGCCGCCCGGAGGCGGTGGACCTCGCCCGCGAGGTGGGCCTCACCGGCCGGCTCCGGCCCCCGGCCACCGCGACCGCGTCGCTGTGGACCCGCGGTGCCCTGCGCCCCATGCCCAAGGGCCACGTCATGGGCGTCCCCGGCACCGCCGCCGCCCTGGCCGGGGTGCTCTCCGACGAGGGCCTCGCCCGGATCGCGCAGGACGCCGAGCTGCCCCGCACCGAGGTCGGCGACGACGTCGCCGTCGGCGCGTACGTGGCGGCCCGGCTCGGCCGCGAGGTCGTCGACCGGCTGGTCGAGCCCCTGCTGGGCGGGGTGTACGCGGGCGACGCCTACCGCATCTCCATGCGCTCCGCCGTCCCCCAGCTGTTCCGGGCCGCGCGGGCCCACACCTCCCTGACCGAGGGGGTCCGCGAGATCCAGGCCGCCGCCACCGGGCAGCGGACCGGACCGGTGTTCATGGGCATCGAGGGCGGCGTGGGCACCCTTCCGCTCGCCGTCGCCGAGTCCGTGCGCTCCCGCGGCGGGGAGATCCGCACCGGTGCCCCGGTCACCGAGCTGCGCCGGGAGCCGGCCGGCGGCTGGCGGATCGTCGCCGGGGAGCGGGAGCTGCGCGCCGACGCGGTCGTCGTCGCCGTGCCCGCCCCGGCCGCCGCCCGGCTGCTGCGGGCCGAGGCGCCCGGCGCCGCCGCGGAGCTGGCCGGCGTGGAGTACGCCTCCATGGCGCTCGTCACGCTCGCCTACCGCCGCGCGGAGACCGATCTGCCCGAGGGCAGCGGATTCCTGGTGCCGCCGGTCGACGGCCGCACCATCAAGGCGTCCACCTTCGCCTCGCGCAAGTGGGGCTGGATCGACGAGGAGAACCCGGACCTCACCCTCCTGCGCACCTCCGTCGGCCGGCACGGCGAGACGGAGATCCTCGGCCGCGACGACGCCGGCCTCGTGGAGGTCTCCCGGCGCGACCTGCTGGCCGCCACCGGCCTGGACGCCACCCCGGTCGCCACCCGCGTCACCCGCTGGCAGGACGGCCTGCCCCAGTACCCCGTCGGCCACCACGCGCGCGTGGCCCGCGTCCGCGGGCACCTCGCCGCCCTCCCGGGGCTGGCCGTGTGCGGCGCGGCCTACGACGGCGTCGGCATCCCCGCGTGCATCGCGAGCGCGTACGACGCCGCCGACCAGATCCACGGTGACCTCCCGCACGACGTGCGGGACGTCACCGCCACCCGGTGAAGAACCCTCCACGGAGGAGCAGGAGAATAAGGGACATGACCGACGACGCCACCACCCCCGCACCCGACCGGATCCCCAACAAGGGCAAGCTGGCCAAGGACCTGAACGAGGTCATCCGCTACACCCTCTGGTCCGTCTTCAAGCTGAAGGACGTGCTGCCCGAGGACCGCGCCGGGTACGCCGAAGAGGTCCAGGAGCTGTTCGACCAGCTCGCCGCCAAGGACGTCACCGTGCGCGGCACGTACGACGTCTCCGGCCTGCGCGCCGACGCCGACCTGATGATCTGGTGGCACGCCGAGAGCAGCGACCAGCTCCAGGAGGCGTACAACCTCTTCCGCCGCACCGGGCTGGGCCGGGCCCTCGAGCCGGTCTGGTCGAACATGGCGCTGCACCGGCCCGCCGAGTTCAACCGCTCGCACATCCCGGCCTTCCTCGCCGACGAGGAGCCCCGCGCCTACGTCAGCGTGTACCCCTTCGTGCGCTCCTACGACTGGTACCTGCTGCCCGACGAGGACCGCCGCCGCATGCTCGCCGACCACGGCAAGATGGCCCGCGGCTTCCCCGACGTGCGCGCCAACACGGTCCCCTCGTTCTCCCTCGGCGACTACGAGTGGATCCTCGCCTTCGAGGCCGACGAGCTGTACCGCATCGTCGACCTCATGCGGCACCTGCGCGGCTCCGAGGCGCGGATGCACGTCCGCGAGGAGGTCCCGTTCTACACGGGCCGCCGCAAGGACATCGCGGAGCTCGTCGCGGGCCTCGCCTGAGCGAGCGCGACGGCGGCCGGGCCCGCCCGTCCTCGCACGGACGGGCCCGGACCCGGTCGTGACGCCGGGCGCTGCGGCGACCGGGGCGGCGGGCGGTACGGACCCGGTGCTCGCCCGGACGCCGGCGGTTCTCGTCGTGTCCCCCCGACGCGCGGCGCCCGGTACCGGGGACGCTTCGTGGCGCACGGGTCCCCTCCCGGCTCGCGGGTCCCGCCCTCAACGCCGCGGCAGGACCCGCCGCGCGGCGCGCGCCAGCCGCGCCGCGGGCCGGGGCGGCCGCGGTAGCGGCCCGGACCGCTCGAGCCACCACGCCCGCAACTCCCGCAGGGGCAGCCGCTCGTCCGGGCGCTCCCGCTGCCCGGAGGCGAGCAGCAGCCGCTCGACGAAGTCCAGGGCGTCCTGCCGGTAGCCCCCGGTCATCGGCCACTTCTGCGCATGGGCGAGGAAGGCCGCCCGGTACCCCTCGCCGAGCAGCACCGGCAGCTCGGGCGCCACCTTGGCGACGACGTCCGCCCGCTTCGCGGCGAGCGCCCGCGCCTGCACGGCCATCCGCGCCCGGTCGAACCCCTCGGGCACGGGCGTCCCGGCGACCAGCGAGGACAGCACCGCCGCCTGGGCGACCGCGACCCGCTGCCGCGCGGGTCCGGGGGAGCCGGATTCCCTCACGGAGCCGGATTCCCTCACGGA
>NZ_LIRG01000853.1 GCF_001419695.1 Streptomyces prasinopilosus | reverse complement strand
GGGCGAGGACCGGCGGCCGCCCCGGGCGGAGGCCCAACATCCTGTTCATCCTCGGCGACGACCTCGGCTGGGCCGACCTGTCGTCCTACGGCTCCCCGCACATCAGGACCCCGCACCTGGACCGGCTCGCCGCACAGGGCGTGCGGTTCACCGACGCCTACGCGGGCTCGGCCACCTGCTCCCCGACCCGGTTCAGCCTCTACACGGGCCGCTACCCCGGACGCACGCCGGGCGGTCTCGCCGAGCCCCTCGGCAACCGCGTCCAGGGCCTGGACCCGCGCCACCCGACCCTCGCCTCGCTGCTGAAGCGGGCCGGTTACGCCACCGCCCTCATCGGCAAGTGGCACTGCGGCTGGCTGCCGGACCACAGCCCCACCAGGTCCGGCTGGGACGAGTTCTTCGGCAACTTCGGCGGCGCCCTGGAGTACTTCTCCAAGCTCGGCCAGTTCGGCGACTACGACCTGTACGAGGGCGACGCCACCTACGAGGACCTCCGCTACTACACCACCGTCCTGACCGAGCGCGCCGTCGAGTACGTCGGCCGCGACCACGGCAGACCGTGGCTGCTCAACCTCAACTTCACCACCCCCCACTGGCCGTGGCTCACCGAGGACGACGGGGAGACCGGGGAGGAGATCGCCGCGAGGATCCGCTCCGGGAACGCGCTGGGCGCGCTGCTGCACCGCGACGGCGGCTCGGTGGAGAAGTACAGGGAGATGGTGGAGAGCCTGGACGCCTCCGTCGGCCGGGTCCTGGCCGCGCTGCGCCGGTCCGGCCAGGAGGAGGACACCCTCGTGGTCTTCGCCAGCGACAACGGCGGTGAGCGCTTCTCGTACCAGTGGCCGCTCAGCGGTGCCAAGTCCGGGCTGCTGGAGGGCGGCATCCGGATCCCGACCGTCCTGCGCTGGCCCGCCCGCGTCGACGGGCGGCAGGTCAGCCACGAGCCCGTCTTCTCGCCGGACTGGACGGCGACCCTGCTGGAGGTGGGCGGGGCACGGCCCGACCCGGCGTACCCGCTCGACGGGCACAGCCTCGCGGACTACCTGCTGCGCGGCCGGGACCTACCCGAACGGGACCTGTTCTGGAGGGTGCGCGGCAACCGGGCGCTGCGGCGCGGCGACTGGAAGTACTACCGGGACGCGGCCGGCAGGGACCACCTGTTCCACCTGGCCGAGGACGCCCGCGAGCAGGCCGACCTCGCCGCCGTCCGGCCGGATCTGCTCGCGG
>NZ_LIRG01000852.1 GCF_001419695.1 Streptomyces prasinopilosus | reverse complement strand
GGCTGGCGGCCCAGGCCGTCGCGACGCGGGCCGCCAGCCGCACGTTGCCCCGGACCGCCGCCAGGTTGGCGGCGAGGGAGGCGCCGTCGGTGTGCCGCACCAGGTGGTCGAGCAGGAACGGGGTGACCGCCTGACCGGTAATGCCCTCCTCCTCGCACGCCCGCAGCGCCCCGTCGAGCACACGGGCGTGCAGTCCGGGGTCCAACTGTTCCTCCACGGGCACGGGGTTGGCCACGATCAGCGCCGACCCGGGCCCGCCGAGGGCGTCCTGCGCCCGCATCACCTCCGCCACCTGCTCCGGTGTGTCCAGCCGCCAGTCCACGGGGTGCCCCGAGTCCGACAGGTAGAAGCCGGGGAAGCGGTCCGTGCCGTATCCGGCGACCGCGACCCCCAGGGTCTCCAGCCGCTGCAGCGTCGCCGGCACGTCCAGGATCGACTTCACGCCCGCGCACACCACGGTGATCCCGGTCCGTGCCAGCAGTCCGAGATCGGCCGACTCGTCCTGGGTCACCGTCCACTCGCGGTGCACCCCGCCGAGCCCACCGGTCGCGAACACCCGTACGCCCGCGAGCGCGGCCAGCAGCGCGGTGGCCGACACCGTGGTGGCCCCGCTCGCCCCCGAGGCCACCGCGAGCGGCAGGTCGCGGTGACCGAGCTTGCGGACGCCGTCCTCCCGGGCCACCCGCGCCAACTGCTCCTCGTCCAGGCCGACCCGGGGCCGCCCGTCCAGCACGGCGACCGTGGCGGGGACGGCGCCCTCCCGCCGCACCGCCGCCTCCAGCTCCGTCGCCACCCGGAGGTTGCGCGGCCGGGGCAGCCCGTGCGCGATGATCGTGGACTCCAGGGCCACCACCGGCCGGCCGGCGGCGAGCGCCTCCCGCACCTCTTCGGACACCGTCAGGATCACGTACCGTCTCCCGTCTGTCGCTCCCCCTCATCCCTGGCGGGCCGGGCGCCCGGTCAAACCCCCCGGGGCCCGTCCGCCGGAGAGCCCCCTTGCGGGCCGGCGCGGACCTCCGGGAGCCTGGGACACATGACGGAGAACACGGCACGCCCCGGCCCCCGGGACACGGCACGCCTCGACCACGTCGTCCTCTGGGTGCGCGATCCGGTCGCGGCCGCGGACTTCTACGGGAAGGCCGTCGGCCTGGAACTGGTCAGGCTCGCCGAGTTCTCCGCGGGCGAGGTGCCCTTCCCCTCGGTACGGGTCAACGAGGAGACCATCCTCGACCTCATGCCGCTCACCATGGCGGAACGCATGACGATGCTGCCCGGCGCCGCCGAAGCCTCCGGCCACCCCGTCAACCACGTCTGCCTGTCCCTGCCCGCCGACGACTTCGCCGCGCTCCGCGACCGCCTCGGGGAACAGTCCGTCCCCATGACGGACCTCTCGCACGACTCCTTCGGCGCCCGGGGCCCCGCCAGGCGCAGCTTCTACTTCCGCGACCCCGACGGGAACGTCTTCGAGGCACGCCACTACGACTGACGGCCACCGGGACCTCCCGCCCGTCAGAACCCCGCCAGAACCCCGTCAGAACAAGGGCTCCGGCAGCACGCCCTCCAGGGCGAGCAGCCGCCGCTTGGCCTCCAGCCCGCCCCCGAACCCGCCGATGCCGCCGTCCCGCTCCACGACCCGGTGACAGGGCACGACCACCGGAAGGGGATTCGCGCCCATCGCCGTGCCGACGGCCTGGGCGCCCTCCGGCCGGCCGACCCGGCCGGCCAGGGCGCCGTACCCCACCACCGTGCCGTACGGCACGCCGGAGGCCAGC
>NZ_LIRG01000851.1 GCF_001419695.1 Streptomyces prasinopilosus | reverse complement strand
ACCACCGGATGACGCTGGGCGCGTCGGGGCTGCGGGCGCGCGCCACCGCGCAGGGCGCGGGGCTGGCCGCCCTGGCCCAGCGTCATCCGGTGGTCGTCGAGCACGTCGAGCCCCCGGCGGCACGCCTCCAGGACGCCTCGCGTCGACCCGGCCGCCTGCGCCCGCAGCGCCTGCGCCGCCCAACCCGTCAGCCGCGCGAGCGGAGGCCCGCCGCGCCTGCTGCGGGCGGCCGCCGCGAGATACCGCTCGGCCTCCGCCGTCCGGCCGAGGTCCAACGCGATCCGGCCCGCGAGCAGCGAGGCCTCCGGCGCGGCCGGCGCGCCCAGCGCGGCCAGCCGGCCGGCCACCGTCGCCGCCTCCGCGACCAGCCGCCCCGAACCGCGCCCGGCCGCGTGCCGCGCCTCGATCAGCACCAGCCGTGCGTGCGTCTCCCACCAGGCGCGCCGCTGCCCCGCGAACAGCCGCACGGCGAGCGCCGCACGGGCGATCGCCGTCTGCGGGTCGCCCGCCAGCCGGGCCGCCCGCGCGGCGGCCAGCAGCAGCTCCGCCTTGCGGGTGGACTGGCCGCCGAGCCCGTCGAGCGCCCTGACCGCCGCGTCCGCCCCCGCCAGCGCCTCGGACGGCAGTCCCGCCGCCATCAGCACCTCGCAGCGCCGGATGTCGAGCATGAACGTCGGCGTACCGAGCCCGGCGTAACGCTCCTGCGCCTCGTCGAACAGCCTGAGCGCCGCGGGGACGTCGCCGGAGCGGAACGCGGCCAGACCCCGGCTCTCCACGGCGTCCGCCTTGTCGTGCTCCTGGCCCGTGGTGCCCCACAGCGCCTCCGCCGCGCCGAAGTCGGCGTTCGCCTGCTTCACCGCGCCCAGCGCCAGGTGCACCGTCGCGCGCAGGGTCAGGGCGCGCGCCGTCCAGATCACGTCGTCCGCCTGCCGCAGCACGGTGATGGCCCGCCGTACGTCCTCCAGCGCCTCCCTGTGGTGCCCCAGCACCCACCACGCGTAGGCACGCCGGTACAGCACGCGCGCACGCGTGTGCCCGGTACCGCGCTCGACGCCGCGCCCCAGGGCGTCCAGGCCCCGCCGGGTGCGCCCCGCGTGCACCAGCGCCACCCCGAGGGTGCCCAGGACGTCCGCCTCCCGCTCGGCCGAGTCCGCGCGCGCCGCCCAGTCCCGGGCCCGCCGCAGATGGGTCAGGGCCAGCCGCAGATCACCGAAGTCCCGCTGCCAGATGCCGATCACCTGGTGGGCGACGGACGCGTGCAGCGGCGGGGGACCTTCGCCCAGCACCCTCTCCGCCCTCGCCAGGGCTTCGCCCGGGTCGGCGAACACCATCGGCAGCAGTTCCAGCACCGATTCGCTTCCCGCTGTCACCCCACGGATGGTAGTGCTCCGCAACCGTGCTCCACAGGTGTGATGTTGTATCAAACGGCCGCCCCACGACTCTGGTTGACGACGCGCCGTCCGCCGACGGCCCGGCCGGGCACCCGCACCACCCGACACCAACGCCGTTCCACGACAACACCGTTCACGACAGCAGCTCTACGACAGCTTCCGCGGCCCCGGCCGCCAGCGCCCCGGTGGAGGACACGCCATGGCACCACAGCGATTCCGCGAGCAGTACGACCAGATCCAGCGCTCCATGCCCGACGTCCCCCTGGCGATCGGCCCGGACGACGCGGGGGAGTTCCTCTACGAGAAGGGCGTCGTGCTCGCCCGCGACGGGGAGGAGGCGCGCATCGTCGAGGACACCGTGCGGCGGCACTTCACCGCGTTCGCCGGCCTGAGCGCCGACCAGGTGCGCCGGGCGGGCCCGGAGAGCAACCGCTCGGGCATCACGCGCATCCGGGTCGCCGACCCCGGGCAGGGCGACGGCAGCGGCGACCCCGCCGTCGCGAACGCCCTGCGCGCCCTGCGGGAGCCGGAGGGCCGCACCGGCCGCCGGCTGGTCGGCCGCAACCACGTGGTGTCGATCGCGGTCAACGCCTGCCCCGGTGACGAGCCCGTGCCCGTGGAAGCCGGGGCACGGCCCAACCCGGCCGCCGCCGACGGCTCCCACACCCCGGACAGCGCCGTCGGAGTCCTCGTCGTCGACACCGGCCTCATGAACGACTACCGCTCCTACCCGCTCCTCGCCCACACCCGGGGCGACGCCCAGGTCGAG
>NZ_LIRG01000850.1 GCF_001419695.1 Streptomyces prasinopilosus | reverse complement strand
CCGCCCCGGCGAGCACGACGGCGTTCAGGCGCCGCCGGTGCGGCTCGCGGACGAAGGACATCAGCAGTGCGTAGAGCACGCCGATGGCCACGGGGACGACATAGTGCATGGCGGGAGCCTCCACCTGGGACGACCTGGGACGGCTCACCACGCTAGAAGCGCGCGTGCCACGCCCCCAGGGGGCCGGACGCCGGCTTCCGACGGATTGCCGCCAGCCGGTCCCGGCCTCCCTCCCGCCCGCCGCCTCGCGCGCGTGTGGCCGTCGGCCTCACTTGAGCCGGTCGCGGATCCGCTTGCGCATCGACGCCATCGTGAACCCGCGCGGGTCCACCTTCCCGGGCTGCCACTCCAGGTGCCCGATCACCGACCGCTCGTTCCAGCCGTGGCGGCGGCAGACCGCGGCGGCGGCCCTCTCGATGGCCTCCAGCTGAGCCGCGGGCCAGGGATCCTTCCCGTCGCCCAGGTTCTCGCACTCGAAGCCGTAGAAGTGCCGGTTGCCGTCGGTGTTCTGCTCGTTGTCCGCGGGCAGCGCCTTCTCGGCGATCACCGCGCGCAGCACGTCGTCGTCGCCCAGGCCGGCGTGGTTGGCGCGGCCGTAGCCGACGAGGTGGACCTTGCCGTCCTTGGTGATGACGCCGTGGCACAGGGGACCGGGCAGGCCCGAGTAGCCCTTGCGGCACAGTTCCACGGTCCGGGCGCTGCCCCGGGTGACCGTGTGATGGATCATCACGCCGTGCACCGGTCCCCAGGGGCCCTTGTGGTTGCGGTTGTGATCACGCCAGTCGCCGACCTGGACGACCGTGAGGCCCTCCGCCTTCAGGGAGCTCAGGAACGCGCTCGCGGACATGGGTGGGGCCATGGGTCGCGCCTCCTTCTCGCAGCGCGACGGCCACCGGTCGCAGCCGCCTCGTACCGGTGCTTGTACCTAAACGGAGCGGGCGCAACCAATCGCCCGCTCCCCGTACGAGCCGATCCGGACAATGTCCGGCCACGGGGCCGCGATTGAACGGAATTCCCATGGATGCCCAGGTGACCGAAGATCCATTCCCGCTCATTCGGGTAATACCGCGGCCACGTCCCGTGAGGAAGGCTTTGCCGCGGAGACCGGTGCCCGGCACGGATGGGCACCGGTCACAACTGGGAGGGCAATTCCTTATGTCGGTAGGCGAAGAGGTCCGCACCGAGCAGACCCGGCAGCAGCAGAGCCTCGGCACGGCCGCGGCGCGGAACCTGGCCACCACCACCAAGTCCGTACCGCAGATGCAGGAGATCAGCTCGCGCTGGCTGCTGCGCATGCTGCCCTGGGTGGACGTGCAGGGCGGTACGTACCGGGTGAACCGGCGGCTGACGTACGCCGTCGGCGACGGACGCGTGACGTTCGTGAAGACCGGCGACCGCGTCGAGGTCGTCCCGGCCGAACTGGGCGAACTGCCGGCCCTGCGGTCGTACGAGGACGAGGAGGTGCTCTCGGAGCTGGCCTCCCGCTGCCGGCAGCGGG
>NZ_LIRG01000085.1:19703-19947 GCF_001419695.1 Streptomyces prasinopilosus | reverse complement strand
CCTGCACCCCCTCGCCGGCCCCACCCGCCACTGGGCCTTCGTCCGCTCGGCGGCCAAGGCGTACGGTCCCGACCTGCGGCTCGCCGTGCTCACCGGGGACGCGGTCACCCTCGACCGGGTCCGCGGACGGCAGCGGCTCGGGCCGGGCTGGGTCAGCCGCACGGTCCAGCGCGCGGTCCTCCGGCTCTGGACCGACGGCGCGGTGGACCCGGCGGCGGTGGCGGCGCGGTACGGGCGGCGCCGG
>NZ_LIRG01000085.1:0-19655 GCF_001419695.1 Streptomyces prasinopilosus | reverse complement strand
CGTACGCCTAGGCGTACGGTTCCGCGAGGGCTGAGCGAGCGGAAGGAAGCCCGGGGCGGGTCCCCCGGGCCTCCGGATCCTCGGGCCTCCGGATCCTTGGGCGGGACCGGGGGCCCGCCCCGCCCGCTACCGTGCGCCCAGCTTCCGGAAGTCCCAGGACACGGTCTTCTCCGGGGTCAGCCGTATCCAGGCGTGCCGGCCGTCGTGCGGCATCTCGTCCAGGTTGAAGTTCTTGCGCGCGAACAGCGTCTCGGCAACGTCCAGTTCGGCACAGAGCTCACCGGTGCGCGGTATCTCGCCCACGAACTCCACCCGCCCGGACAGCTCCGCACCGCGCAACTCGTCGTACTCCTCGCCGGTGTCCACCACGATCGCCACCCGCCGGTCCCGGCGCAGGTCCGCCCAGCGCCTGGAGCGCACCACGGAGTACAGCCACAACGAGGTGCCGTCCCAGGCGAACCAGAGCGTGCTCACATGCGGCGCGCCGTCGGCCGACACCGTGGCGACCCGGCAGGTGCGCTGGGTGGTGAGGAAGTCGTCCAATTCGCCCGGCGTCATCATGATCTTCCGGCCCCGGCGCTGCGTGGCAGTCATGCGGCCTCCTCTTCTCTCACGTCGTGCCAGAGAAGTCCTCTGGCATCACGTCAGAAAAGGGTGAGTCGTCCTCCTCCTCCGCGCAGGGGCGGCCGGACCTCACCCGTCGGCCGCGGACGGAGGCCGGCGCGGAGCGCCCGCCGAGCGCACCTCCGCGACGGCCCGGCACGCCCCGACCCCGGTCGCCCCCCGCGACCGCGGCCGGTGCGCCGACCGGCGCGGACCCGCCGGCGCCGCGCGGTCCGGCGCCGACGGCTCACGCGAGGGAGATCGCGTCCCCGCTGACGGTGATCTCCCTGGCAGGCAGCGGCTTGGTCGCGGGACCGCTCTGCACGCTGCCGTCGGCGATGGAGAAGTTGCTGTTGTGGCAAGGGCAGTTGATGACTCCGTCGGCGACGCTCTTCACCGCGCACCCTTGGTGGGTGCAGGTCGCCGAGAAGGCCTTGAACTCGCCCGCCGTCGGCTGGGTGACCACCACCTTGCTGTCGGCGAAGACCTTCCCGCCGCCCTCGGGGATGTCGGCGGTCGAGGCGAGCGCGGCACCGGCGGACGCGCCGTCGCCGCCGTCCGAACCGCTGCCGCTCGCTTCACCGCCGTCCGTGGAGCCGCCCGGGGCGGTGGGGTCCGCGGACGGGCCGGAGGAGTCGTCGGAGCCGCCACAGGCGGTCAGCGCGACGGCGAGGCCCGCCGCTCCGGCGGCCGCCACGACGGTCCGACGGGCCGGTCCCGACGCGAACTGATGCGATGCGCTGGTCATGCGGGTGTGTCCCTTCCGGGGGTTGCGTGATCCGGGGAGAGGTACGGTCGGCGGGTCCGTGCTGTTCAGGCACTGCCGAGCTTGGCCCGTACGCGGTCGGACGGGCGTAAGCCCCAGCTGTCGTTTCGCTGTCGGAACCAGCCCTTCCCTCCCGGCGGGCCCCCGACACGCGGCGATGCGGCGCCGTCACTCCGCGTCGTCGCCGGATGGATCCCGCGCCGGCCCGAGAGCCCCACCGGGACCGAGCGGCTTCGGCTCGAAGCCGTACCGGTCCACTGCCCCGGACCCGACGCCCTCACCGGCCACGTCCGGTCCTCCGGCCGGACGCCCACCGAGCGCCGGGGCGAACGGCCGCCGCGGTGACCCGCCGCCGTCCGGCAGGACGGCCTCCCCAACTCGGCCACCGGGTCCGGATCCTCCAGCACGCGGATGCCGTGGCCGATCCGCTCCGCGTGCCCCACCGCCAGTGCCTCCCGGACGCCGGCCGGACCGGCCGTCTCCCCGGCAGGGTGCACCAGGTGCAGCCCCGCCTCGCGGGCGGCCCGGAGCGCCTCGGCGAAGGGCGCCGCCGGACAGGACTCGTCTCCCGCGAGGCCGAGGGCGATCACCTGCGGGTACCGGGTGGCCGGCTCGAGGCCGCGCCACAGCCGCTCGACGGAGCGGCGGCGCGAGTGGTCCAGGATCACCCGAGTCCGTATGCCGTACCGCTCCGCGCCGGCGGCCAGTCCCTCCAGCACCGCTTCCAGCGGCATCTCCGGCCGGCCGAGGCGCTCGCCGTGCGCCGCCGCGGTGAAGGTGACCTCCGCGCAGCGGACGCCCCGGGCCGCCTCGTCCTGACAGAACTCCTCGGCGATGCGGCGGAAGTGCCGACGGTCCCGTAGCAGCGCGCGCACCGTGGACCGCCGGTAGGCGAACTCCCGGAAACCGGTGAACGGCCGGTCCCGGACGGTCGGCTCGCCTCCCGGCTCGCGGATCGTGGCGCCACGGACGGTGCTTTCCAGGTGGGTGTGCAGGTGGGCCTTGGGTAACAGACGAAGATCTATCACGGCAGGACTCCAGCCCGACCCTCCCTGACCTTCACCCTTCAGAAATGGGCGCACGCACTGTCCGGAAGCGCTCTACTGATACTGCACCCGACAAAATGGCTCCGCTTTCAGCCATTCTTTTCCGCCTTCGCCGGAGGGTTATGGACGGCTGACCCACCGGTCGAGGGTCGCACTGAAATCACCAGAACCTCTGCCCTCCTTGAGCCTCCCAGTCCGATGGGGCTGCGTGAGCGTCTCCGAACAATTCACGTGTCGCCTCCTCCAGGGAAAGATCGACGCTACGGAGGGCTTCCGGCAATGGTTCACCAAGAACGTAGATCGTCTCCGTGAAATTTGGCAACAGTTTTCACGCCACCTCTCTGCGGTCGATTCATCCTGATGTGTCCGTGGCCCGCTCCCGCTCGACGATCGATCCCGGAGAGGGAGCGACTCCCCGTCGCCGCCCGCGGTCAAGCGACCGCAGAGTCAGCCCGGAAGGCATGCACGGCACGGAGAACCCGCCCCAGCCAACGGGCTCGACGGCCCCAGGCGCGGCAGGCCGATTTCCCTCACGGGAGCGTCACTCCGGGGCGGCCTGCCGGTGCATGCGAACTTTGCCTCTCTGGGGGCGCTTGGGCAAATGCTCCCCCTGCGGGATTCTTGCGGTGGCATCTCATGATGTTCCACCCGAAGCCCTGATGGCATGCTCAAGCTCCCGCAAGAAACCGATTCGACGTAATGCCCCTGCCGGTGGGCGCAGTGTTGACTTTGAAAATTCGGCACGGTTGACTTCGGCGAGGCGGTGCAAAGTCTCCTGTCCTCGCAGGGGCCGCCCCGGAGTCGCTGCGCCTTTGGGTGCCGGCTCGCCCAGGGGAAACGAGAATGGACGGAGGGGAAGGCGGGGATGCCTGTCGGGAGCAGATGCGCTGCGCTCGGGTCCGAGGCTTTGGTTATCCCTCCCTGAATTGCGCTCCGTCGACCTGTAAGGGCTTCGGGGACGTTCCGGGACAGCGTGCCGGTCCAGTCACGGGCAAACCGGGACGGCGCTCTGCGCGGCCGCCGTTCCGCATTCGGAGACGAAAGGCGAACCACCCCAGCATGAGGCGAGTTCTCGGGTCTGACGCCGGACTGCGCAAGTTCGTCATCGCCCGAGCGCTCTCCCGGGCCGGGGACTCCGTCTTCCCCATCGGGTTGGCCGCCGCCATGATCCAGCAGGATTTCGGCGCCTCCGAGGTCGGTGTGGTCATGGGCGCGGCGCTGGCCCCCGTGGTGGTGCTGATGCCGTTCGGAGGGGTGCTGCTCGACCACTTCAACGCCAGGGTCCCGATGGTCGCCGCCGACATCGTCCGCACAGTGGTTCAGGGGCTGCTGGCGGTTCTGCTTCTGACCGGGCGTCCCTCCCTGTGGCAGATCCTGGTGCTGTCCCTGGTCACGGGGGCGTCCCAGGCCTTCTTCCAGCCGGGAATCGCCAGCATGCTCAAGCAGTTGGCTCCAGGCCGGTTACGGCAGGCCAACGCGACGATCCGTACCGTGGAGTCGGTCGTTTCGCTTGCGGCGCCCGCCTTGGCCGGTGTGGTCATCGGGCTCGCCGACGCCGCGGTCGTCGTCGCCCTGGACGCCTGCACGTTCGCCGCGAGCGCCTGGATGCTGGCCGGCATCCGGTTGGGAAACTCCGAACCCGTCACGGGCCCGCCGAAGGTCTGGCGGGAACTACGGGAGGGCTGGGGCGAGTTCACCGCCCGGCCCTGGCTGTGGTCCGTGGTCTCCGTGTTCTCCCTGTTCGGCCTGGTGGTGTTCGGCCCGTTCGACGTGCTCAAGGCCATCCTCCTCATCGAGCGGTTCGGCGCCCCGGCCTACGCCTGGCTGATGTCGGGGTTCACACTCGGTGCCGTCCTCGGTGGGCTCATCGCTCTGTGGACCACGCCCCGCCGCCCCCTCCGGACGGGGCTGCTGGCTCTGCTCGGCTTCACCCCGCTCCCGGTCACGATCAGCCTTGACCTGTCTGTCGCCCTGGTTGCGGCGGCCATGGTGGTGGGCGGGACCGCCAACGCCTACTGGGCGGTGGTGTGGGCCACCTCGGTCCAGACCCACGCACCGGCGCACGCACTCAGCCGTATCCACGCATACGACGTCATCGGCTCGATGGCTCTGATGCCCGTCGGCCGGGCGCTCACCGGAGTGGCCGCGGCCTGGGCCGGCGCGGCGACCGTCCTCTTCACGTCCTCGGCAGCCCTGTTGGCGGGCTGTGCGGTGCTGCTGTCGATTCCCGCCGTACGCAGCCTGCCGGCCGTACTGCCCGCCCGGGGGCCGAGCGCCCCGTCCATCAGTACACGCAAGCCCTAGGAGCAGCATGCACCCTCGGACAAGCCGTACTCTCACCGCCAAGGAGTTCTCCGACATCAAGCACACGGTGTCGATCCGCTCCCAGTCGCGAGCCCGACTGCGCGGGGACACCGGTTACGCCTCGGACGTCCCCCGCGAGGTCAGCCTCCAGCTCACCTACAAGTGCAACCTCCGCTGCACGCACTGTTACCAGTGGAACGAGCAAGGCTTCTTCCGCGACTGGGGAATCGACAAACAGCGCACCGAACTCGACCTGTCCATCGTCGAGGACGTGCTGAGGAGCACCGCGCCGGTGCGGGGCAAGCTCTTCCTGTGGGGCGGTGAGCCCCTGATGCACAGTCGGTTCACCGAGGTGTCACGCCTGATCGAACGCTATCCGCGCACGGTCAACATGTGCACCAACGGGCTGCTGTTCCAGCGCCGGATGGACGATCTGCTGCGGATCGGCCGGAACCTGAATCTCCTGGTCAGCCTGGACGGCCTCGGTCCGGATCACGAGGAGCTGCGTGGCAGGGGGACCTTCGAGCGCACCAGGCGCAACATCGAGACCATGCTCGACCTCAAGCGCAAGGGCGAGTTCCACGGCGAGCTGTCCCTGTCCTGCATGGTCTCGCACGTGACGGTCCACCGGATGTACGAGTTCATGGAGTGGGCAGAGGAGCTGGACGTCAACACCGTCTACTTCCAGTTCCCCTGGTACATCAGCCCCGAGGTGGCACAGGCGATGGACTCCGTCTACCGCGAGCACTTCGCGTGGCTGTCGCCCCAGACCGGTACCACGCGCCCCACCTGGCACTCGTACACCTACCAGCTGCCTCATGAGTTACTGCCGGCACTGCACGACTCCATGGCACGGCTGGCCGGGCGAGTCTGGCGGCCGCGGGTGCGCTACCAGCCGCAGCTGGAGGCGGACGAGGTCGAGTCGTTCATCCTCGGCACCTCGCAGCCGGCGCAGCGACGCACCCGATGCCTCGCGGTGACCAACCGGATGGAGGTGCACGCCGACGGCAACGTCAGTTCCTGCAAGTTCTTTCCGGAGTTCGTGGTGGGCAACCTCTACGAGTCCTCGACGGTGGACCTGTGGCAGAGCGAGCGGTTCCGCCGCGTCCGTTCCGTCCTCGCCGAGACCGGCATGATGCCGGTCTGCTCCAAGTGCATCCTTCTCTACCTGAACGGAGTGTGACGTTCCATGAGCAGCGCGACCCAGTTCACCCAGACCGAGGCCCGCGTGCGGGGCGTGCTCGCGGAGGTACTGGCGGGCAAGATCCCGCCGGAGCAGATCACGGTGGACGCGGACATGGTCCAGGAACTCGGGCTGGACTCCTTACAGGCCATCCAGTTCCTGCTGCGCGTCGAGGACGAGTTCGACGTCGAGCTGGACTACGAGACGCTGAGCCTGGACCACCTGCGGTCGGTACGGTACTTCACCGCCGAGGTTCTCGGACGGCTGGTCGGCGAGAAGTGAACCGCGCACGCCCTTCCCGGAGCGGGACAGTGCATTTCGGATCGTTCGACGCCGAACGGCACTGGCGCCCCAAGGACCTCGCGTCCCTGCCGCAGCTGGCCGATCCCGCGGCCGACCGTCTCGTGGCCCGCATGGACGAGGCGCTGTTCGCCGCCGCCGCCCCCGGTGATCTGCTGATCACCCGGGAGCCGGTCAGCCCGGCTCAGCGCCACGCCCTGGAGGACGCAGGGTTCGGGTGCGCGCACCGCCACGCGGGTGACCGTGACGAGGCGGCCGACGTGGAGCACCGGATTCTGGACAGCACCGATCTGACGCTACTGGTCGGCGAGTTCGGCACGCTTCGTCCGTACGCGGTCCTCCCCACGACCGTCGGCCTGGCCGAGTCGGCCGGGCACGCGGGCACCGTACCGCCCGTGGAGTCCGTGGCCAGGGTGAACGGGAAGGCGTGGTCCAGCCGACTGGGTGCCCGTCACCGGCTACCCGGCGCGGGGCGCGTCGTGCGCTCGGCGGCGGAACTGGAGACCGCGGTCCGGTCGGACGCGGAAGAGGGATGTTCGGTCGTCCTGGTCAAGGACACCTACGGGGTGGCCGGCCGAGGCACCTTCGAAGTCACTTCACAACGGCGGCTGGCCCGGCTGGTGAAGCACCTGCGGGGCCAGGAAGAAGAAGGGCTGCGCGTCGAGTTCGTGGTACAGCCGCGCTACGACCGGGAGGCGGACTTCTCCAGCCACCTGCGCATCGACCCCGACGGATCCTGGCAGTTGCTCGGGGTGCAGAGCCTGGTCAACGCAGGCTATCGCCACGAGGTGTCCGGGCCCGCGTCCCGCGCCCTCACGAGCACTCCGCGGTCTCCCACCCACGCGGAGGCCGTGAACACGGTGGCCCGTGAACTGGCGCGGGAGGGGTACTTCGGCCCCGTCTGCATCGACTCCATGACGCTCCGGGACGGAAGCTGGGTCCCTGTGCTGGAGGTGAACGCCCGTATGTCCATGGGATCTCTGAACCTGGGGCTCGACGAGCGGGTGCGGGAGCACGGGTTGCGCAGCCATCTGTGGCAGGAGGACGCGGCCGTCGCGGACGGCTTCACCGCGGACCGCTTCCTGGAGGCACTGCGTGCCGAGGGGCTGCTGTACGAGGGGGGGAGCACCCCCGGTGTTCTCCCCCTGGTGAGCGGCTCGCTCGCGGCCCCACGAGGGCGGCTGATCTGTACGGCTCTCTGCGCGCCGGAATCGTTCGACTCCCTGCGGGCGAGTGCCCGGTCCGTCGCCTCGTCGGTGGGCGTGACCCTCGTGGGGGCGACGTGACCTGGGGTATCGGGCTCATCGGCGCCACCGGGATCGCGGAGCGTGCGGTGATGTCGACGAGCCGGGGACGCCGCGACATCACTGTGCGTGCCGTGGCGGCTTCCGACCGGGACCGTGCGGCGGCGTTCGGTGAGCGGCACGGCGTCAAGGTGCTCCCGTGCTACGAGAAAGTGGTGACGGCGCCGGACATCGATGTCGTCTACGTCTCGCTGCACAACTCCGCGCACGCGCACTGGGCCCGGCGGGCCGTCGCCGAGGGCAAGACCGCGCTCGTCGAGAAGCCGCTGTGCCTGGGTCTCGCGGAGTGCGACGACCTGCGGAGCGCGGAGCGCCGGGGCGGCGGGCAGGTCCTGGAGGCGTTGCCCACCCTCCGGCACCCCTGGCACGCCGTCGTACGGAACATGGTGGACGCGGGCCGGTTCGGTCGGCTCCACGACGTGCACAGCCGGTTCGGGTTCCGGACGCCGTCATCCGGCGGCTACCGCCTGCGGCCCGAGCTGGGCGGCGGCATCTTCAGGGACTCGGCGAGCTACTGGCTCCAGGCGCTCCAGGAGGTCGTCGGGCTGCCCGCGGCCGGCGGCACCGGCACGGCCCGGTGCTCGGAGCCTGCGGGGGCCGACCACGCCTTCGAGGCGGAACTGCCGCTGCGGGGAGGGGTGACGGCACGCCTGTCGTGCTCCTTCGGCGGACGTCACCTCGCCGAGCACGTCTTCACGTTCGACCAGGCGCGCGTCCGGGTCCGCGGGGTGCTGCTGCCCGCCGCGGGAGCGGTACCGCTGAACGTCGCCGTGCGCACCACGACGGGCCACACGGAGATCATCCGTACGGAGCCGGTCGCGTACTACGAGCAGCAGCTGAGGCGTGTGGTCGACCTCCTGGACGGCCGGGCGGGGCACTGGGGGGCCCAGTCGGTAGCGGCTCGGCCCAGGATCGCCACGATGGAGCGCATACACCGAACGGCGCGGCGAGAGGTCGCGCCGGTGTCTTCGGACGAGGAGACCGCATGAGCCCTGAGAACCTGGATCCGGCGGCCGCCGCCCTGCTGTCGGCGGTCGCGGTCGCACCGGCGGACGTGGTGGAGTGCGCGCCGCTGAGCGGCGGCACGTACAACTCCCTGCTGCGGGTGGTGCTGCGCGACGGCCGGCGGTGGATCGTGAAGCGTCCGCCGTCCCCGCGCAGCGGGTCGACGCTGCGGTACGAGCACGATCTGCTGCGCGGCGAGGCCGCGTACTACACCGCGGTACGGGATGTGCCGGGGGTGCCGGTCCCCCGCTTGGTCCACGTGGAGACCTCGGCCGAGCCGCCGGTCGTGTCGGGCCTCGTCATGACCGAGTGCCCCGGCGTCCCGTGGCACGAGGCGGACGCGTCCCTGACGCCCGGTGAACGGGCGCGGTCGCGTCGGGAGCTGGGGGAGGTCGTCGCCCGTCTGCACACCGTGACGGGCTCGGAGTTCGGCTATCCCGCCCGGCCGTTCGGCCCGGCGGCCGCCGACTGGAGGGGCGCCTTCACCGCCATGACCGACGCCGTTCTGGACGACGCGGCGGTCTACGGTGTGGAACTGCCTCGATCCGTCGAGGAGGTGCGGGAGGTGATCGCCGCGGCCGGGGACGTGCTGGACGAGGTGACCCGTCCCGCTCTCGTCCACTTCGACCTGTGGCAGGGGAACCTGCTGCTCCAGGGGGCCGAGGGAGCCAGAGGGCTCAGCGGAGTGATCGACGCGGAGCGCATGTTCTGGGGCGATCCGGTCGCCGAGTTCGTCTCGCTCTCGTTGTTCGACGACATCGAGAAGGACGCCGACTTCCTCGCCGGGTACGCGGCGGCCGGGGGTGATGCCACGTTCACCGCCTCGGTGCGTCTCCGCTTGGAGTTGTACCGCTGTTATCTGTACCTGATCATGTTGGTCGAGGCCGTGCCCCGACGCTACTCCTCCGAACAACTGGCGTGGACCCGCAGGCACGTCGGGGGCCGCCTGACGGCGAGCCTCGACGCGGTGGCCTCCGCCCCGGCGGGCCGACGGTGATCGCGGTACTGACCTCGGGTGTGGCCCTCGGTGTCCACGTGCCGGGGTTGCTGCTCGCCTCCCGTCTCCGGGAACGGGGCGTTGAAGCCTCGGTGGAGGTGCTGGAGCGACTGCTTCCGGATGACCGGCTCCGCACGATCGAGGCCTCCCGGAGCGTGTTCCACCGGGATTTCCGTGTCGCCCGGGCCGGTCAGCGCCTCGCCTCCGACCCGTCCCGGGCCGTCGACGACGCCGCGCTCGTCGCGCTGCACCGGCGCTGGACCGGGCTCGGTGTGCGGCGGGTGGTGGTGTTCTCCGGATTCTGGCTGGACCCGCTGCGACGCCTGTCGACCATGGGGCGGCGGCTGCCGGATGTGACGGTCTGTCACGTCGACTCCGTCGATTCCCCCTCGTTCCGCCGTGCCGACCCCACGGCGGGCGGCACCCAGGTGATCCGGCTCGCCTCGTCGGCCACCGGTGACTTGCCCTTCACCATCCCGGTCACGCACGAGACGCCGCTGCCGTGGGCCGGACGCGGCGGGCGGCTCCTCGTCCACGGAGGCGGGTGGGGCATGGGAACCTACCGCGAACGCGCGGCCGACCTCGCCGCTGCCGGGCACCTTCTCGACCTCGTCCTGCACGAGCCGGACGAGGCGGCCGCCGCGCCTTCGGGGACGCGCGTGCACATGATGGATCCGTCCTGGCACCCGTGGCACGACGACGGGTACCCGCCGCTGGGGTTCCTCCCACCGGCGTGCGATCCCGGCGCATGGGACTACCGACGCGGCACCGACCATCACTCCTCCTTCGATCTGGCCCGCGAGGCGCACGCGATCGTCAGCAAACCCGGCGGCGGCACGCTCCTGGACTCGCTGTGGTCCGCCACGCCCCTGGTGCTGCTCGAACCCTCGGGGCAGCACGAGGAGCACAACGCCCGCCTCTGGTGCGACCTGGGCTTCGGTGTCCGGTATGAGCAGTGGCGGGACACCGGCTTCGACCCCGAGTACCTGCGTGCCCCGCACGAGGCGCTGCTCGCCGCCCTCGCGGGGGCGGCGCGCCCCCGCGACGCCGTGGAGGCGCTCCGCGGCTCGGGAGGATCCACATGTACGCGATGAAACTGGTCGAAGCCGACCGCGGGGCAGCACCGCGGGCCTCCTTCACCCAGGAGGAACGGCTCGCCACCGGGCGGAACGTGCACCTCCAGAACAACGTCCTGACATTCGGCTGCCGCGTCGAAGGCCCCCTGGACACGGAACGGCTCCGGCAGGCGTACCTGGCCCTCCAGGCACGTCACGAGAGCCTGCGTCTCGTCTTCCCGCAGCACCGAGCGGGACCGGTGGGTGCCGCGCTGTCGGACCACGGCGACGGATCCGGGCCCCGGGTGTCCGTACGCGCCCCCGACGACTCGGGCTTCCACGTCGTCGACGCCGGGAGCGTCGACCCCGCCACCGGCCTCCACCGCGCTCAGGCACTGATCGCCGAGGTGGCCGGGGCGCCGTTCGACCTGGCCGCAGGCCCGATGGTCCGACTGGTGTGCGTCCGGATCTCCTCCGGGCTGCACCTGGTGGGATGCGTGGTGGACCACATCATCGTCGACGGCGAGTCCTGCCGGATCATGGCCGAGGACCTGTTCCGGCTCTACGCCGCGGATGCAGCGGACACGGCTCGACTTCCCGCTCTCACCACACAGTTCCTCGACTTCGCCCACTCCGAACGCCTCCATCTGCGAGGGCGTACCCTCGACCGCCTCCTGGCGTACTGGCGCCGCAAGCTCGACGGGGTCGGCGCCATTCCCCCCTCCCACCTGCGTGCCCCCGACGCGGCCGCCGGGGCCCGGCCCGCGACGGGCGCTCGGCTCCTGGTACGCCGCACCGCCATCGAGCCGTCCTCGTGCGACAGACTGCGGCAGGCCGTACGACAGCGGCGCGCCACTTCGACAGCCGTATTCGCCGCCGCTCTCAAAGAGACCATGCGCCGGCACCGTCTGGCACTCGGTCTGCCCCCGGACCGGGCCGGAGACGTTGCGATCATGAGCTCGATCAGCAACCGCCATCGCCGGGAGGTGCAGCACTCGGTCGGCTACTTCGCCACGCCGTGCGTCCTGCGCACCGATCTCAGTGACGCGCCGCCCTTCACGGAGCTCGTACGGCGCGAGACCGGAACGCTCCTCGGCGCCCTGAGGCACCAGGAACTGCCGCACGCCCTGATGACCCGGGAACTCGACCCCGCGCGCTATGGTGCGCGTCACGGGGGCGATCCCGGGGCGGTGCCGGAGTACGTCAACTTCGACGTGTCGGAGGCGGGCGAGGCCTGGTCGTTCACCCGTGAGGGGCTGCGGGTGACGATGGTGCGGATCCCGCGCAACGAGGTGCCCCGGGGCGGGGTGCGGTTGCTCGTGCGCGACGAGCGGGAACGCATTCTGGTGGAACTGCGCACCGATGCTTCCCTGTTCGAGCCGCAATGGGCGGACACGTTCCTGGCCGACTACATGGCCTTGGTCGAGTCCTTCGCACAGCAGACTCCGCAGTGACCGCGCTCGCGTACTCGACCAGGGGCGTGCGGTTTCTGCCCAGCCTTCCGGAAGCCCAGCCGGGATCCGCACCGTCACATGGAAGCTTGCGCATGCCGGCGGCACAGCGACGAGGAGGACGAAGGGAGCATCTGCGGTGGGATCGCCCGGCGGGGTCGCGCAGCCGGCGTCCGGCATCCACAACGGCGGCACCAAGAACGTGAGCAGGAGGATGGCTCCGCTCAGATGCATGGCACCAAGGTGCCGGCCGAGGCGTGGCTTCGGCGGTCGGCCACGGACGAGGGGCGCGGGAAGTTCGTGGACCCGCGTGACGGATCCCTCACGCCGGCCGACCGCATCACGATGCATGGGGCCCCGGGCAGGGGAGGTGCTCCGAAGGGTCAGCAGAACCCGGAGCGGAAAGCCCGGCTTCACATCGTTCCGCATCCGGGTCACCTCCCCCTCAGGGGCATCACGGAGGCAGAGCTGCGTGCGTCCACGCGAAGTTGGGAGACCACCGTCTCCTCGGTCGACCACCGGCGCGGCGTTCTGTCCGGGCTGTCCGGCATTCCGAGGCGGCCGTCGACGGCAAGCGTCTCGCCGGGAACCCGATGCGCGCGAAGTCCGTGCGCCGGCCCGGGGTATCGCGGGAACGCCGAGAGGCGTGGTCGCTGGAGACGGCGCTACGGGCCCGTGACGTGAGGGGAGCAGGGAGATCAGCGCGCCGGCCGGGACTCCCCAGGTTCACCCCGGGGCCGATCGTGGCCGGCGTCCCGGGACACGGGGGTCTTGGAGAGGTCATGGATTGCAAGGCCAGGGGATCGCGTAGCCTGGCGAAATGCTGACCGAGGTCACCGCCACCCGCTACATCACGCCCCTGCGCGAGGGCGGTTCGCTGCCGGGACTGATCGAGGCCGACGACCTCGGCACCTATGTCCTGAAGTTCACCGGTGCGGGACAGGGCCGCAAGACACTCGTCGCCGAGGTCGTCTGCGGGGAACTCGCCCGGCGGCTGGGGTTCCGGGTGCCACGCCTGGCGGCGGTCGAACTCGATCCGGTCCTGGGGCTGGGGGAGCCGGACGAACAGGTCCAGGGGCTCCTCAAGTCCAGCGGGGGCACCAATCTGGGCATGGAGTTCCTCTCCGGCGCACTCGGCTTCGACCCGCTCGCCTTCGAGGTGAGCCCCGAGGAGGCCGGGCGGGTCGTCTGGTTCGACGCGCTGGTGAACAACGTCGACCGCTCCTGGCGCAACCCCAACCTGCTCCGCCGAGGCGGTGACCTCTGGCTCATCGACCACGGCGCGACCATGATCTGGCACCACAACTGGCCCGGCGCGGAGCGCTCCGTCGCCCGGCCCTACGACGCCTCCGACCACGTCCTGAAGACCTTCGCACCGGACGTGGCCGCCGCGGCGGCGGACCTCGCGCCCCGCGTCACCGAGGACCTGCTCGCCGAGGTCACCGCGGAGATCCCCGACGTGTGGCTGGCCGGGGAGCCCGGCTTCGGCACGCCGGACGAGCTCCGGCTGGCCTACGCGCGCGCCCTGCTCGCCCGCGCGGCCACCGTCCACGAGCGCGTCCACGGCATCGGGGAGAAGGAGAACCAGTGAGCGACCGCAGCGACCGGACCGACCACCGCGACGGGGCCGGCCGGCCCGGCCGGCACGTCTTCGAGTACGCGCTGCTGCGGGTCGTGCCGCGGGTCGAACGGGGGGAGTGCGTCAACGCCGGGGTGCTCGTGTACTGCCGTCACGCGGCGTTCGTCGGGGCCGGCACCCACCTCGACGCGTCCCGGCTGCTGGCGCTCGACCCGCACGTGGACCTGGCCGGTGTCCGGGCCGCGCTGCGTGCCGTCGAAGGGGTGTGCGCGGGCGGGGAGGCGGCGGGGCAGGCCGCCCACGACGACGCCGGCCGGCGTTTCCGCTGGCTGATCGCCCCGCGCTCCACCATCGTTCAGCCCGGTCCCGTGCACACCGGGCTCACCGCCGATCCGGCGGCCGAGGTGCGGCGGCTGCTCGACCTGCTCGTGCGCTGACCCGACGGGCCGGCACGGAGCCCCCCGTAACGGGCCGCACGGCGGACCGTCAGGGCGGGCCACCGCGGTGGACCACCACGGCGGACCGCCGCGGCAGGAGGCTGCGGCGGCCCGCCGCCCCCAGGTTCTCGGGAGCGGGGCGGAGTACGGCGGTCGGACGGCCGCGGGGGCGGCCCGCGCGTCAGCCGCGCCGGCGCTTGACCAGGTAACCGGTCGCGGCGAGGGCGCCGGCCGCGAAGGCCAGGCCGACTCCCGTGTCCCAGGCGCTCGGTCCGGTGGCCGACGAGCCGCCCAGTCCGCCCTCCACACCGCGTGTCGGCGCGATCGTGGACGGGACGGGTGCGGTCGGAGCCGCGGACGTGGTGGCCGGAGGACGGGGTGCGCTGGTGGAGGAGGTGAGGGTGTCGGCGCGGCGGGGGAGCGCCTCGCAGGCGACGTCGTCGTCGGGGCCCTGCTCCCCGTCGAGCCGGTTGGGATCGCTCCGGTCCAGGTTGAACAGGGCCTGTGCCTCCTCCTGGTAGGTGAAGTCCGTGCAGTCCAGGTCCTGGGCGTGAGCGGTGTGGGCCACCGGCAGTGCCGCGGCGAGCGCGACGAGTATGCCGAGGGCACCGGTGCGTCGGCGCATGACGCGCCTCCTTTCCGGCCACGAATGGCTCGCGCTTCGAGGCTAGGCGGGCCCCCGTGCCGGGGCGCGCGACTGTGGGCCGATCGGGTGATGAGCACGGGCTCCGCGCCGGGGACGGCGCAGGGTGGGAGCAGTCCGTCCGGGGGCCGGCGGACCGGGGAATGGATCACACGGCAGGGCGGACCGTTGACACCGGGTGCCGTGGCTTCTAGCGTCACGTCTGCTGAAGGTACTAAGCGGTCGCTCACCCATCTGGGCGGGTCGCAGGAGCCGCATCCCAAGGTCGAGGAGAAGCAGCGATGTCCACCACTGAGCAGCAGCGGGTCGCCGTCGTCACCGGTGCCGCGCGCGGTATCGGCGCCGCCACCGCCGTACGACTGGCCGCCGAGGGCCGCGCGGTCGCCGTGATCGACCTCGACGAGGGCGCGTGCAAGGACACCGTCGAGCAGATCACCGCCGCCGGCGGCACGGCGCTGGCGGTCGGCTGCGACGTCTCGGACGAGGCGCAGGTGGAGGCCGCCGTCGCCAGGATCGCCGAGGAACTCGGCGCGCCGACCATCCTGGTCAACAACGCGGGCGTGCTCCGCGACAACCTGCTCTTCAAGATGAGCGCCTCGGACTGGGACACGGTCATGAACGTGCACCTGCGCGGCGCCTTCCTCATGTCGAAGGCCTGTCAGAAGCACATGGTGGACGCCGGCTTCGGCCGCATCGTCAACCTGTCCTCCTCCTCCGCGCTCGGCAACCGCGGACAGGTCAACTACTCCGCCGCCAAGGCGGGCCTCCAGGGCTTCACCAAGACCCTCGCCAAGGAGCTCGGCAAGTTCGGCGTGACCGCCAACTCCGTCGCCCCCGGCTTCATCGCCACCGAGATGACCAAGGCCACCGCCGACCGCGTCGGCATGGGCTTCGAGGACTTCAAGGCCGCCGCCGCCACCCAGATCCCGGTGGCCCGGGTCGGCGAGCCGGAGGACATCGCCAACGCCATCGCCTTCTTCACCGGCGAGGCCGCCGGATTCGTCTCCGGCCAGGTGCTGTACGTGGCCGGCGGACCGCTCGACTGAGGGACACCGGGACCCGGGACCGCTCACGCCCGCGCACGACCGCGTCGCGCGGCCCGGGACGGCCGGGGCCGCCCGCGGGCGGCCCCGGGGACGACAAGGCACGACTAGGGGACAGGGAACATGACTTCAGTGGAACTCTCGGGCAAGGTCGCCCTGGTCACCGGGGCCAGCCGCGGCATCGGGCTCGGCGTCGCCGAGGCGCTGGTGGCACGCGGTGACCGCGTCTGCATCACCGGCCGCAACGAGGACACCCTCAAGGAGGCCGTCGAGAAGCTCGGCTCCGACCGGGTCATCGGCGTCGCCGGGAAGGCGCACGACGAGGAGCACCAGGCCGTCGCCGTCGAGCGCACGATGGAGGCCTTCGGCCGGGTCGACTTCCTCGTCAACAACGCCGGCACCAACCCGGTGTTCGGGCCGATCGCCGACCTCGACCTGAACGTGGCGCGCAAGGTGTTCGAGACCAACGTGATCTCGGCGCTCGGCTTCGCCCAGCGGACCTGGCACGCCTGGCAGAAGGACAACGGCGGGGCGATCGTCAACATCGCCTCCCTCGCGGGCGTCGCGCCCTCGCCCTTCATCGCCGCGTACGGCGTGAGCAAGGCGGCGCTGATCAACCTGACCGGGCAGCTGGCGCACGAGTTCGCGCCGCTGGTCCGGGTCAACGCGATCGCCCCGGCCGTGGTGAAGACCAAGTTCGCCCAGGCGCTGTACGAGGGCCGGGAGGAGGAGGTCGTCGCCTCCTATCCGCTGGGCCGGCTCGGTGTGCCGGCCGACATCGGCGGGGCCGCCGCGTTCCTCACCTCGGACCAGTCCGACTGGGTCACCGGCCAGACCCTGGTGGTCGACGGCGGCATCCTCCTGAACGCCGGAGTGGGCTGAGCCCGCCGCGAGGGGCCCTCGCGCGAGGCGCCCCGGCACGCGGGGAGCCGCCGCGGGCGGACCACGAGGATTCCGGTACGGGCGTCCGTTGACGAAACGGCGCCCGTACCGGCGTTTTCGGAGACGGGTGGACCGATGACAACGTAGTCAACGCAGAGTGACAAGTTGATCTACAACGAGTTGATCTCAACGGGCATGAGAAGGAGGGTGCGGGAGCGGAACGGCGCGGTATCGTCTGCCGACTCTTGGGACGGCAGATCGAGGAGCGTGCGCGTGTTCAAGCGGAACCGATGCCTGCGGGGGGTCGCGGTCATCGCGTCCATCGCGTCGATATCGTCCTTGGCCACCGGCTGCGGTGTGCTGACGTCCGGCACCGCGGAGGACGGGAAGCCGATCGTCGTGGGGACCACCAGCCCGCCGAGCACCCTGGACCCCGCCGCCTCCTGGGACGGCTCCTGGGAGCTGTTCCGCAACATCTACCAGACGCTGCTGAGCTATCCGGTCGGCGCCAGCACGCCCCAGCCGGACGCCGCCGAGGCCTGCGAGTTCTCCGACGACTCCCACCAGGTGTTCCGCTGCGAGCTGCGTGAGGGGCTGAAGTTCTCCGACGGCAGCGCGCTCGACGCCAAGGCGGTCAAGCACTCCGTCGACCGCATCCGCAAGATCAACGTCAACGGCGGTCCGGCCGGCCTGCTGGGCAGCCTCGACCGGGTGCAGGCGCCGAACAGCCGCGAAGTGGTCTTCCACCTCAACAAGCCCGACGCGACGTTCCCGTTCGTGCTCGCCACACCGGCCCTGTCGCTCGTCTCCCCGAAGGCCTACCCGGCCGGCGCCCTGCGCGAGGACTCCGGCATCGTCGGCTCCGGGCCCTACGACGTCCAGTCGTACGAGGAGGGCAAGGAGGTCCGGCTCGTCCGGAACGAGCAGTACGAGGGCTATGCCGAGCGGCAGAACAGTGCCGTGACGATCCGCTACTTCCAGGACTCCGCCGAGATGGTCGAGGCACTGCGCGGGGGCGGGATCGACCTCACCTACCGGGGTCTCGCCGCGGACGACGTCGTCGAGTTCCAGGGCAAGGCCTCCAAGGAGGAGGAGATCAAGCTGGTGGAGGGCACCGGTACCAGCATCAACTACCTGGTGTTCAACCCGAAGGACCCCTGGGCGGGCAAGAAGCCGGTGCGCCAGGCCATCGCCCAGATCGTCGACCGGAGCGCGATCGCGCACAAGGTCTACCGGGACACCGTCGACCCGCTGTACTCGATGGTCCCCAAGGGGCTGACCGGCCACACCACCGGCTTCTTCGACGACTACGGCGACCCCAGCGTCGACAAGGCCCGGCGGATCCTCACCGATGCGGGCATCACCGCGCCGGTGCCGCTCACCCTCTGGTACACCACGGACCGCTACGGCTCCGAGACCAAGCTGGAGTTCCAGGAGCTGGAGCACCAGCTGGAGGCCTCCGACCTGTTCGAGATCACCCTCGAGAGCCGTCCCTGGAAGACGTACGTCGACGGCTACCAGAAGGGCGAGTACCCGGTGTTCGGGCGCGGCTGGTCCCCCGACTTCCCGGACGCCGACAACTTCATCGCCCCGTTCGTCGGCGAACAGAACGCGCTCGGCACGCCCTACGAGGCGCGGGAGATCAGCAACGTCCTGCTGCCCCGGTCCCGCCGGCAGAGCGACCGCGGCAACGTCGTGAAGGATTTCGAGGACGCCCAGCGGATCCTCGTGGACGACGCGCGGCTGCTGCCGCTGTGGCAGGGCCGGCAGTACGTCGCGGTGAGCAGGGACATCTCGGGCGTGGAGCGGGCGCTGGACCCGTCGACGATCATGATGATGTGGCAGCTCTCCCGCAAGACCAGCTGGTAGCCGGTCGAGGGAGCCGATTGTCACTGGTCGCCTGTAGGTTCTGAGGCCTGGAAGCGACCGCGATCGTGAGGACGATGACGTGACCGACACCGCCATGCTGCCCGAGTCCTGGCGCGGGGTTCTGGGCGACGAACTGCAGCAGTCCTACTTCAAGGAGCTGACCGAGTTCGTCGAGGAGGAGCGGGCGAAGGGCCCCGTCTACCCGCCCCGCGAGGAGGTCTTCGCCGCGCTCGACGCGACGCCGTACAACAGGGTGAAGGTCCTGGTCCTCGGGCAGGACCCCTACCACGGCGAGGGCCAGGGGCACGGCCTGTGCTTCTCGGTGCGTCCCGGCGTGCGGATCCCGCCGTCCCTGCGGAACATCTACAAGGAGCTGCACGCGGACCTGGGTGTCCCCGTCCCGGACAACGGCTATCTGATGCCGTGGGCCGAACAGGGCGTGCTGCTGCTCAACGCGGTGCTCACGGTGCGCGGCGGCGAGGCCAACTCGCACAAGGGGCGGGGCTGGGAGCGGTTCACCGACGCGGTCATCCGCGCGGTGGCCGACCGGCCCGACCCGGCGGTCTTCGTCCTGTGGGGCAACTACGCGCAGAAGAAGCTGCCGCTGATCGACGAGAGCCGTCACGCGGTGGTCAAGGGGGCGCACCCGTCGCCGCTGTCGGCGAAGAAGTTCCTCGGCTCCCGCCCGTTCACGCAGATCAACGAGGCGGTGGCGGCACAGGGACACGAGCCGATCGACTGGACCCTCCCGAACCTGGGCTGACGCCCGCCGGCCGGGCGTGCCCGGTTCCCGGTGGCAGGGGCGGTCCGGTGCGTCGCGGGGCGGTTCGCCCCGGATCGTCCCCGCCTGCCGTAGCGTCGGCACCGACGATCCGGTGAGCGGTACGGAGGGCGTGGTGGCGGACGGACAGAAGCAGGCGACGCCGGACTCCGTACTGACGCGGATCGGGCAGGTCGTGATGCTGCACCACGCGGGGGACCGGGAGGAGGCGAGGCACCGTCTCCTCGGGCTGTGGGCGGAGATCGGTCTCCACGGCGACGCCCTGCACCGCTGCACACTCGCCCACTACCTGGCCGACACCCAGGACGACCCGGAGGACGAACTCGCCTGGGACCTGAGGGCGTTGGCGGCAGCGAACGAGGCCGAGGGCGAAGCCGCCGGTGACCGCTCCGCCGGGTACGGGGCGG
>NZ_LIRG01000849.1 GCF_001419695.1 Streptomyces prasinopilosus | reverse complement strand
TCCCGCAGTCCCGCCGGGGCGGGGGTGGGCCGGGGCCCCGGCGGGACTGCGGGAGCTGGCCGAGGGCGAACTCGCCCGCCTGCGCACCGGTTTCCCCGAGCTGCCCCGCCGCATCTCCGGCTACGCCCTGGACGCCCTGCTGCCCGAGCGGGGCGCCGACGTCGCCCGCTCGTTCTGCGGCTCGGAGGGCACGTTGGGCGTGCTGACGGAGGCGGTGGTGGATCTCGTGCGGGCGCCCCGCGCGCGGGCGCTCGCCGTGCTGGCGTACGCCGACGAGACCGGGGCCGCCGAGGCGGCGGCCGGACTGCTGGAGCACGGGCCGCTGACCGTGGAGGGCATGGCGGCCGACCTGGTGCCGGCCGCGGCGGGCCTCCCGGGCGGGGGAGCCTGGCTGTTCGTGGAGACCGGCGGGGACACGGAGGGGGAGGCCCGCGCGCGTGCGGAGACGGTCGTCCGCGCGGCGGACGTCCTGGACGCCCTGGTGGTCACCGATCCGGCCCGGCAGCGGACGCTGTGGCGGATCCGGGAGGACGCGAGCGGCACGGCGACGAGGATGCCGGACGGGACGGAGGCCTGGCCGGGCTGGGAGGACTGCGCGGTGCCGCCCGCCCGGCTCGGCGCGTACCTGCGGGACTTCCGCGGCCTGCTGGCCGAGCACGGACTGCGCGGCGCCCCGTACGGGCACTTCGGCGACGGCTGCATCCACGTCCGGATCGACTTCGACCTGCTGACCGGGCCGGGCGTCGCCCGCTTCCGCCGCTTCTCCGAGGAACTGGCCGGCCTGGTCGTGGCGCACGGGGGCTCCCTCTCCGGCGAACACGGCGACGGGCAGGCGCGCGCCGAACTGCTGCCCCGCATGTACGGCCCGGAGATGGTGGCCCTCTTCGAGCGGGTGAAGGGCCTCTGGGATCCGGACGACCTGCTCAACCCGGGGATGCTGGTGCGTCCCGCGCCGCTGGACGCGAACCTCCGCTTCGCCGTCCTGCCGCGCGAACCGGTGGACGTGGCCTTCGGCTACCCGTCCGACGGCGGCGACTTCTCGGCGGCCGTCCGCCGCTGCGTGGGCGTCGCCAAGTGCCGTACGGCGTCGGCGCCGGGAGCGGCGGTGATGTGTCCCTCCTTCCGGGCGACGGGCGAGGAGGAGCACTCCACGCGCGGGCGCGCCCGGCTGCTGCACGAGATGCTCGCCGGCGAGCTGGTGACCGACGGCTGGCGCTCCACCGAGGTACGGGACGCCCTGGACCTGTGCCTGTCCTGCAAGGGCTGCCGCTCGGACTGCCCGGTCGGCGTCGACATGGCCACCTACAAGGCGGAGTTCCTCCACCACCACTACGCTGGCCGCCGCCGTCCCGCCACCCACTACACGATGGGCCGGCTGCCGGTGTGGCTGGACTGGGTGGCGCGGACGGCGGCG
>NZ_LIRG01000848.1 GCF_001419695.1 Streptomyces prasinopilosus | reverse complement strand
CGCCGCGGCGCGTCGTGGACAACTCCCGCGCCCTCGCCGAGGGCCTGACGCGCCGGGCGTAGTCCTGGAAGGCGGGCTGCCGGGCCTCCGCGAGGGCGACGGCCTTGGCGGCCATGACGTGCGGGAGCGGACCGCCCAGGACCATCGGGCAGCCGCGGTCGACCTGGTCCTTGAGGGAGTCGTCGCACAGGACCATGCCGCCGCGCGGGCCGCGCAGCGACTTGTGGGTGGTGGTGGTGACGATCTGGGCGTGCGGGACCGGGTCGAAGTCGCCGGTGAGGACCTTGCCGGCGACCAGACCGGCGAAGTGCGCCATGTCGACCATCAGCGTGGCGCCGACCTCGTCGGCGATCTCGCGCATGATCCGGAAGTTGACCAGACGGGGGTACGCGGAGTACCCGGCGACGATGATCAGCGGCTTGAACTCGCGGGCGGAGGTGCGCAGGGCCTCGTAGTCGATGAGGCCGGTGGCCGGGTCGGTGCCGTAGGAGCGCTGGTCGAACATCTTGCCGGAGATGTTCGGGCGGAAGCCGTGGGTGAGGTGGCCGCCGGCGTCCAGGGACATGCCGAGCATGCGCTGGTTGCCGAAGGCCTGGCGGAGTTCGGCCCAGTCCGCCTCGGAGAGGTCGTTGACCTGGCGGGCGCCGGTCTTCTCCAGGAAGGGGGCCTCGACGCGGTCGGCGAGGACCGCCCAGAAGGCGACCAGGTTGGCGTCGATGCCGGAGTGCGGCTGGACGTAGGCGTGGCGGGCGCCGAAGAGTTCCCTGGCGTGCTCGGCGGCCAGGGACTCGACGGTGTCGACGTTGCGGCAGCCCGCGTAGAAGCGGCGGCCGACGGTGCCCTCGGCGTACTTGTCGCTGAACCAGTTGCCCATCGCCAGGAGCGTGGCCGGGGAGGCGTAGTTCTCGGAGGCGATCAGCTTGAGCATCTCGCGCTGGTCGGCGACCTCCTGGCCGATGGCGTCGGCGACGCGCGGCTCGACGGCGCGGATCACGTCGAGGGCGGAGCGGAAGGCGGTGGAAGCGGTGGAGAGGGGCTCGGCGGGCATGGAGGACCTCCGGACGTGGGACGTGGCGTTCGGCGTTCACGGCATGGCCCAGGCGCACGGCACTCGTACCGGGCCCGCGGTGCGGCCCGGGGGCCGCTCCCCGATGGTCGGTCCCATCCCAGCACGCCAGTCACGGCCCGCCGGTCAGCCTACCGGGCGGCGCGGAGGGCCGGACGTGGCGTCCATCATCCGGTCGCGGGAATCCACCGGGTCCCGGGCGTCCGCGCGAGGACGCGGCGCGGGGGCCGGGCTCCTGGCGCGGTGCGCGGGGCCCGGCCCGG
>NZ_LIRG01000847.1 GCF_001419695.1 Streptomyces prasinopilosus | reverse complement strand
ACGGTGAGTTGGGCCGCGGCAAGGACACGGCCACCACCGCCGCGGCCCAACTCACCGTCACGGCACGGCTCGTGGACGACCAGTGGCGGATCACCGACATCAAGGCCCGCTGACCGTGCGCGGGAGAGTGGAGCACCCCATGAAACGCGCGGTCCGCGCCCTCACCGGAATCCGCACCCGGCCGCTGCCGGCCGTGCTGCTCGCCCTCACCCTCACCGCGGGCGGTTTCGCGGCGTGGGCGGGACAGGACTGGTACCGCGCGGCCCACGACGACCGGGCCGCGTACGCCGGGCAACGGGACGAGGCGCTCGCCGCCGGGGAGCAGGCCGTGCAGAACCTCAACACGCTCGACCACCGGAACCTGGACCGGGGCCTCGACCTGTGGGAGTCCTCGACGACCGGCGAACTGCACGAACAACTGGCCTCCGGCCGCAAGGAGTTCGCCGAGCAGGTGAAGGAGGCGAAGACGGTCACCACGGCCCGGGTGCTGTCCGGCGCCGTCGCCGAGATCGACGACCGCGCCGGACGCGCCCGGGTGCTGGTCGCCCTGCGCGTCACCGTCAGGGCGGCCGACGGAGCCAAGACCGACAAGGACAGTCGCATGCTCGGTGAACTCACCCGGACCGAGGGCCGCTGGAAGCTGAGCGCCCTGGGCCAGGCACCCGTGGGCGGCACACCGGCCGGCTGACCCGGCCCCGTACAGCGCCGGCCGCCGCACACCGAGGAGGACACCGCACCATGTCGACGACCCGCCACCACATCAACCGCCAGCGCCGCCGGCAGGCCCGCGAGACCCGCCCCGCCCCCTTCGCCGGGACCCGGCCGGACACCGGGAGCCGGTCCGGCACGGGCGGCACGGACGTCCTCCCCCCTCCGTCCGGGCCGGCCGCGGACGCGACGACACCCCGGAAGGCCTCCGGGACGGCCCGGAAGGCCTCCGGGACGGCCGGAGAGGCCTCCGCGGCGGCCGGGAGGGACTCCGGGACGACACGCGGGGCGCCCGGGGCCACGGACGACCGCGGGACCGCCCGGACCCGCCGCGGCCCGCGCCGCCCGGCCACGACCCTCGCGGTCCTCTGCGTCCTGACCCTGCTCCTCGGCGGCTTCGCGGGCCGCGGCGGCCGGGAGGGACTCCGGGAC
>NZ_LIRG01000846.1 GCF_001419695.1 Streptomyces prasinopilosus | reverse complement strand
GCCCCGTCCCTCTTCCGTCCCTCTTCCGTGCCCCGGCTCCCGTGTCCCTCCCCCGCCCCGGCCCTCCCGGGACGGGTCGCGGCCGCCCGGTCCCGCCGCGTGTCCCGGTGTCGTGCCCGGCCCCTCGGGCGGGCACCCCCACCAGCGCCGGAGGTACTGTCGAGGAGGATCCGCCCGCCCCGGCGGGCGGGTGTCGTCCGGCGCCGGGAGGGCACCGGTCCCCAGGGCCAGAAGCACCGCGAGACCCCGACGAAACGGAGCACGCGTGACCCGCAGTGTGTACGTCACCGGCATCGACCGTGGCGACGGCCGCCAGGTCGTCGAACTGGGAGTGATGGAACTCCTGACCCGGCAGGTCGACCGGGTGGGCGTGTTCCGTCCCCTGGTGCACGACGGGCCGGACCGCCTCTTCGAGCTGCTGCGCGCCCGCTACCGGCTGACCCAGGACCCGGCGACCGTCTACGGCATGGACTACCAGGAGGCGTCCGCCCTCCAGGCCGAACGCGGCCCCGACGAACTGGTGTCGACGCTGGTCGACCGGTTCCACCTGGTCGCCCGCGCGTACGACGTCGTCCTCGTCCTCGGCACCGACTACGCCGACACCCAGTTCCCGGACGAGCTGTCCCTCAACGCCCGCCTGGCCAACGAGTTCGGCGCCTCGGTGATCCCCGTCGTGGGGGGCCGCCGGCAGACCTCCGAGTCGGTGCGCGACGAGACCCGCAACGCCTACAGCGCCTACCACAACCGGGGGTGCGACGTGCTGGCCATGGTGGTCAACCGGGTCGCCCGCGAGGACCGCGACGAGATCGCCGGACGGCTCGCCTCCCGGCTGCCCGTGCCCTGCTACGTGGTCCCCGACGAACCCGCGCTCGCCGCCCCCACGGTCGCCCAGATCGCCCACACCCTCGGCGCGAAGGTGGTGCTCGGCGACGACTCCGGACTGGCCCGCGACGCCCTGGACTTCGTCTTCGGCGGCGCCATGCTGCCCAACCTCCTCGCCGCCCTGACCCCCGGCTGCCTGGTCGTCACCCCGGGCGACCGCGCCGACCTGGTCGTCGGCACGCTGGCCGCGCACAGCGCCGGCACCCCGCCGATAGCCGGCGTGCTGCTCACCCTGGACGAGGTGCCCGGCGACCGCATCCTCACCCTCGCCGACCGGCTCGCCCCCGGCACCCCCGTGCTGTCGGTGCCCGGCAACAGCTTCCCCACCGCCGAGCAGCTGTTCTCCCTGGAGGGGAAGCTGAACGCGGCCACCCCGCGCAAGGCGGAGACCGCGCTCGGCCTCTTCGAGCGGTACGCCGACACCGCCGAGCTCACCCGGCGGGTCTCCGCGCCCAGCAGCGACCGGGTGACGCCGATGATGTTCGAGCACAAGCTGCTCGAACAGGCCCGTTCCGACCTGAAGCGGGTCGTCCTGCCCGAGGGCGACGAGGAGCGGGTGCTGCGCGCGGCCGAGGTGCTGATGCGCCGGGGTGTGTGCGACCTCACCCTGCTCGGGCCGGTCGACCGCATCCGCAAGAAGGCCGCCGACCTCGGCATCGACCTCGGCGACAGCCGGCTGATCGACCCGGCCGAGTCCGAGCTGCGGGACGCCTTCGCCGAGAAGTACGCCGCCCTGCGCGCGCACCGGGGCGTCAGCGTCGAACTGGCCTACGACGTCGTCTCGGACGTGAACTACTTCGGCACGCTGATGGTGCAGGAAGGGCTGGCCGACGGCATGGTGTCCGGCTCGGCGCACTCCACCGCCGCCACCATCCGGCCGGCCTTCGAGATCATCAAGACCCGCGAGGACGCGTCCATCGTCTCCTCCGTGTTCTTCATGTGCCTGGCCGACCGGGTCCTGGTCTACGGCGACTGCGCGGTCAACCCCGACCCGGACGCCGAGCAGCTCGCCGACATCGCCGTGCAGTCGGCGGTCACGGCCGCGCGGTTCGGGGTGGAACCGCGGATCGCGATGCTGTCGTACTCGACGGGCACGTCCGGCTCCGGCGCCGACGTCGACAAGGTGCGCGAGGCGACCGAGCTGGTCCGCGCGCGCCGCCCGGACCTCCGGGTGGAGGGGCCGATCCAGTACGACGCGGCCGTGGAGCCGTCGGTCGCGGCGACCAAGCTGCCGGACTCCGAGGTCGCCGGGCAGGCGACCGTACTGGTCTTCCCCGACCTGAACACCGGCAACAACACCTACAAGGCCGTGCAGCGTTCGGCCGGCGCGGTCGCGGTCGGCCCGGTGCTCCAGGGCCTGCGCAAGCCGGTCAACGACCTGTCCCGGGGCGCCCTGGTCCAGGACAT
>NZ_LIRG01000845.1 GCF_001419695.1 Streptomyces prasinopilosus | reverse complement strand
GATGCCCCCGGGCACCGCCCGCTGCCGTCCGGGGGTGCCCGTCCAGCACGTCCCCCGCCGCGCCAGCAGCCGCCGCAGCCACAGTTCCAGTGCGACCAGGTCCGCGAGCCCGTCCAGCGGCAGCGGTTCCCCCTCCGCCGCGGCCCGCAGCGCCTTGCGCACCACGCGGGCCTCGACCAGCCCCGCCTCCGCGAGCAGCGGCGTGTCGAACAACGTCACCAGCGTGTCCGCGGCGGCCCGCAGCCCGGTCCGCGCCTCGGCGGCGGCGTTCGACTGGGTCGGCGCGCCCCATCCGGCGGGCAGGTCCCGCACGCCGGCCCCCTCCAGCACGGTCCGCAGGATGGAGGCCCGTGCCCCCGGCCTCACCCGCAGCGCCTCGGGCAGCCCCCGGCACGCGCGGACGACCTGGTTGTCGAGGAACGGCGTGTGCAGCCGCTGGAAGCGGATCTCGGCGGCCTGCTCCAGCACCCGGACGCCGGCCGCGTGCCGGGCCAGGGCCGCACGCGCGCGGAAGTCGCCGGGCCGCTGCCCCGGCCCCACGTCGGACCGGCGGGTGGACGCCTGGAGACGAACCGATACTTCAGCGAGCGCCTCCCCGGTCAGCCAGCGCGCCGCCGGACCGGGTCTCCCCCACGTCAGCGCGGCCAGCGAGGCGTCCGCCGCGCCCCAGGGGGCCCCGTCGGCCGGCTGGTGGCGCAGCAGCTGCTCCGCCAGGGCCTCCAGTCCCGTGCGGTACGGCGTGCGGGCCAGGCGCCGGGCCGCGGCGTACACGCGCGCGGGCACCATCACGGACCCGTCGGCCTTCGCCAGCGCGGCGACGGGCCGTACGAGGTGGCGCCGCTTGCGGTCCATGAGGAGGTCGGCGAGGCGCGCGGGGTGCGCGTCGAGCACCTGCCGGGCCCCGTATCCCGTGAAGTGGTCGGCGCTGCCCGCGGCCAGCCGTGCCCGGTGCCGGGCGGCGGTGACCAGGGAGGGGGCCGGCTCGTCCGTGAGCGGCCCGTCGAGGTCGGCGTACGGCAGGGTGTCCTCACCGCCGGGGACGACCACGTGGTGCAGCCGGGGGTTGGCGGCCAGCGCCCCGGCGCGCGCGATCTCGTCCGCCCGGCCGCCGGCCGGACCGCTCCCCGCGCCGGCCCGGCCGCCCGCGAGGTCGTTGAACGTGACGGCGAGCAGCCGCTCGCCCGCGCCGGTGCCGTGCCCCAGCACGGTGCCCGGCATGCCCGGCAGTCCGGCGGCGAGCAGCGCCAGGGTCCCGGAGGCGGGCCCGCCGGAGAGGTCGGCCCCGATCCCGGGCACCGGCATCCCGCGCGCCGCGCGGCGCTCGGCGGGGCCCATGCCCGGCACCGGGCCGGGGTCGATGTCGGCGCCGGGGACGTGCCGGGGCGCGGCGAGCCGGGTGCGTACGGCCTCGACCAGCGCGTCCCGGACGGCGTCCACCGCCCGGTCGGGGTCGGCGGGCGGTGCGGCGACGGCGAGCGAGGCGACGGGCTCGTACCCGGCGATCTCGCGTGCCCCGGCGCGCAGGATCAGCGCGTGCCCCGGCGGAACGCGCTTCACGCCGTCGTACGGGGTGGAGTCGTGGAGCGCGGCCGGCACGTCGGGGGCGGCCAGGAGCGCGGCGAGGTGGCCGAAGTCGAGGTTGGCCTCGACGAGGTCGGCGAGCGGCAGCGCGGCGGTGGCGTAGGCGGTGCCGCCCTCCCACGGGGTGTGGAACACCGGTCGGGCGCCCGCGAGGTCGCCGCAGACGGTGACCCGGCGGCCCACCTGGACGACGGCGGTGTAGCTGCCCGGCCAGGCGGTCAGGTGGCGCAGCGCGCCGCCGCGCGCGGCGAACAGGGCGACGCGCAGCTGTTCGTCGGAGGCGCCGCAGGTGCCGAGGACGGCGATCCGCGTCTCGGCGTCGCCGGTCACCACCCGCACCTCGTCGGGGCGCCAGTCGCCGACCGCCCACAGCGGGTCGGGGTCGCCCCACAGGGGATGGGAGCCCACCGGCTGCAGTGTCTCGCCGTCGGGGCCGGTGGCGCCGGCGGAGCCGTACGCCAGGGCGCCCGCGGCGGCGCTGCTCCATCCCACCAACCACCGCATCGACGCCTCCACAGGCTGTGGACAACCGGCGCACCGCATGGGCCGGTTCACCCATGCTGCCATGAAGGAGGCGCTCAGGAGGGGTGCCGGTGCCGCATGTGCTCCGTCGGATGCGCCCCGGCGGATACTCCTACCCCGATCCGAACGCCCGCCCGAGGAAGGGAGATCGTCCGCTCCCGGCCACCTGCGCGCCCGCCTCGCCGCGACGCGAATGCGCCCCCCAATGCGCCCCAAGAACCACTAACGCGCCCTCAACTGGCATGGTAGACGGGCGGATGACGGGGAAAGGGCAGGGGGCGATTTTCGGCCAATTCGGAGCGGCGAGGATGACCTCGAACACGCTCCGTACAGGCTCTGCGCACCGCCGGGGAGCCGTGCGGTCCGGGAGGCGGGGTGCGCCTCCCGGACCGTTCCGCCGCCCGCGGGGATGAAGGCGGCGGTGTCCCCCAGCCCACTGGATCCAGTACAGCGGGCCGACCCACGCGGAAACCATGGAATCGCCCCCGCCGCGGCCGGAGGAGAGCGCACGCACGGGCGCACGGCCACACGCCGGGAGCATGCCGCAACTGCGCGTATCGGACCCGCACTTCAGTACGGAACACAATCCCGCCATCCGGAAGAATGCCCCTTAACGCTTGGGATGCGGCGAACTACGCTGGGTTTACGAATGCCGCGCGGTTATGCCAGAGCGGCAGCCGTCTGTGTCGAGGGGTGGCGCATGTCCAGGGAGCTACGCGGGCCGAACGAAAAGCTCGGCACCGTCCTCGCCCTCGCGGGTATCTCCAACGCGGGCCTCGCGCGGCGCGTCAACGACCTTGGCGCCCAGCGCGGGCTGACCCTGCGCTACGACAAGACGTCGGTGGCGCGCTGGGTGTCGAAGGGCATGGTGCCGCAGGGCGCGGCGCCCCACCTGATCGCCGCCGCCATCGGCCAGAAGCTCGGCCGCCCGGTGCCGCTCCACGAGATCGGCCTGGCGGACGCGGATCCCGCGCCCGAAGTGGGCCTGGCCTTCCCCCGGGACGTCGGACAGGCGGTGAAGTCCGCCACCGAGCTGTACCGGCTGGACCTGGCCGGCCGCCGCGCGGGGTCCGGGGGCATCTGGCAGTCGCTCGCCGGGTCGTTCGCGGTGAGCGCGTACGCGACGCCCGCCTCGCGCTGGCTGATAACCCCGGCCGACAGCTCGGTCGCGCGCGAGGTGAGCCCCGCGGAGGGCTCCGCCACGCCGGCCAGGGTCGGCCACAGTGATGTGCGCAAGTTGCGCGAGGCCGCCGAGGACGCGCGCCGCTGGGACTCCAAGTACGGGGGCGGCGACTGGCGTTCGTCGATGGTCCCCGAGTGCCTGCGGGTCGAGGCGGCCCCCCTGCTGCTGGGCTCCTACGCCGACGACGTGGGCCGTTCCCTGTTCGGCGCGTCGGCCGAACTCACCCGCCTCGCCGGCTGGATGGCCTTCGACACCGGCCAGCAGGAGGCCGCCCAGCGCTACTACATCCAGGCCCTGCGCCTGGCCCGCGCGGCGGCCGACGTCCCGCTGGGCGGGTACGTCCTGGCCTCCATGTCCCTGCAGGCCACCTACCGCGGCTTCGGCGACGAGGGCGTCGACCTCGCCCAGGCCGCGCTGGAACGCAACCGCGGCCTGGCCACGGCCCGCACCATGAGCTTCTTCCGGCTGGTGGAGGCACGCGCGCACGCCCGCGCGGGTGACGCGCCGGCGGCCGGCGCGGCCCTGAAGGCGGCCGAGGGCTGGCTGGAACGTTCCCGCCCCGGCGACAGCGACCCGGTCTGGCTGGGCTTCTACTCCTACGACCGCTTCGCCGCCGACGCCGCCGAGTGCTACCGCGACCTGAAGGCGCCCCGCCAGGTCCGCCGCTTCACCGAGCAGGCGCTGTCGCGGCCGACGGAGGAGTTCGTCCGCTCGCACGGGCTGCGGCTCGTCGCCGTAGGGCTCCAGACGGTGCAGGAGGTCCCTGACGTACTCCGTGGTGCGCGCGGACGAGATGCGGCCGGCCACCTCCACCGCCCGCACCCCCTGCTCGCAGGCGGCGTCCAGGTTGCCCGACTCCAGTTCGGCGACCGCCGAGACGACGAGCCGCAGCCCGTGC
>NZ_LIRG01000844.1 GCF_001419695.1 Streptomyces prasinopilosus | reverse complement strand
GGGACCGCCCGGCCTCCCGGCGGGAAGGCGGCCGGGCGGTCCCGGGAGGCCGGGCGGTCCCGGGAACGACGGAAGGAGGCCGGCCGGGCGCGCGTACGGCGTCCGGCCGGCCTCCTTCCTCCGTCACGTACCGGCGCGAAGGGGCCCGGTGGTCAGCGCTTGTTGACGAACCGCCAGGCGGTGGGCAGGAGGCCCATGGCCAGGGCCGCCTTCAGGGCGTCGCCGATGAGGAACGGGGTGAGGCCGGCCGCGATCGCGGCGGAGGCGGACATGCCGGTGGCCAGCGCCAGGTAGGGCACGCCGACGGCGTAGATGACCGCCGAGCCGAGCAGCATGGTGCCCGCCGTGCGCCAGACGGAGCGGTCGGCACCGCGGCGGGCGAGGGAGCCCACGACGACCGCGGCCAGCAGCATGCCCAGGACGTAGCCGAACGACGGCATCCCGATGCCGGAACCACCCTCGGCGAACCACGGCACGCCGGCGGCGCCCGCCATCGCGTACAGCGCGAGGGCGAGCAGGCCGCGCCGGGCGCCGAGGGCGGTGCCGACGAGCAGCGCGGCGAAGGTCTGGCCGGTCACCGGGACCGGGGAGCCCGGGACGGGGACGGCGAGCTGGGCGGCGATGCCGGTGAGCACGGCACCTCCGGCCACGAGGGCCACGTCCCGTACGCGGGACGCCGGGACGAGGTCGGCGAGGACCAGACCGGCTCGGGCGCCGCCCTGCTGGTGCAGAGCGGACGTGGCGGCTGCGGTGCTCATGGGTACTCCGCGGGGGTGAGGGCGGTTCGGGACACGGCGACGCTATCCCAGCGCCCTCGTGCCGATCACCGTCAGCGCTCGACAAAGGCTCCGGCGCGCCCGTGGTGGGCTCCGGACAAAGAACGGCCGCCAACCGGGGCGCGGCGTGACGCCGGTCACTGCGGTGACGTGGTCCCTCCTACACGTACCGCTCCGAAGGCGCCTGTAGGGTCTCGCCAAAGCGATCGGCCGAGGAGCCGCGCCGCGCGGGTTCGGGGGCGTGCCGTGAGCCGACGCGCCGGGGGCGGAGGCGGCCGGCTCCCCGCGGCCGCCGCGTGACGGACGGGTGGCGTACAGGCGGCCCACGGATGACGGACAGGTGACCGGAGCATCACCCTCCGCATGACACGTGTCCACATGCTGGGCGGCCCCTCCGGAAGACGGAGGGGGCTGCCCAGACTGGTGCGGTTCTCACCGTCTTCCGTATTGGACGAACCGTGTCCGTGCCCCGCCCCTCCCCCGAGACGACCGAGACGCCCGAGGCGGCCGGGACCCCCGGGAGACCACCGCGGCACCAGGACTCCGTCCCGCCCGGCGACGGCGCTCCCCTCCGGGACGGAGTCCCGCTCTCCCAGGGCCTGAAGCAGCGCCACCTGTCGATGATCGCCCTGGGCGGGGTGATCGGGGCCGGTCTGTTCGTCGGCTCCGGCGCGGGCATCGCCGCCGCGGGACCGTCGATCGTCCTCGCCTACGCCCTCTCCGGCCTGCTGGTCATGCTGGTGATGCGGATGCTCGGCGAGATGTCGGCCGCCTATCCGTCGTCCGGTTCGTTCTCGGCGCACGCGGAGCGGGCGATCGGGCCCTGGGCGGGCTTCGCCTCGGGCTGGGCGTTCTGGGTGCTGCTGTGCACGGCGGTCGGCCTGGAGGCCATCGGCGCCGCGAAGATCGTCACCGGCTGGCTCCCGGGCACGCCCGAGTGGGCGTGGGTGGCGCTGTTCATGGTGATGTTCTGCGCCGCGAACCTCGCCGCCGTGAAGAAGTTCGGCGAGTTCGAGTTCTGGTTCGCCGCGCTGAAGGTCGGTGCGATCTCGCTGTTCCTAGTACTCGGCGTGCTGGCCGTCGCGGGCGTGCTGCCCGGCACCGACTCCCCCGGCGCCTCGAACCTCACCCCGCTGCTCCCCAACGGCGGCGAGGGCCTGGTGATCGGCCTGCTGGCCTCCGTCTTCGCCTACGGCGGCCTGGAGACGGTCACGATCGCGGCGGCGGAGTCGGAGGACCCGGTCAAGGGCGTCGCGAGCGCCGTCCGTACGGCGATGTGGCGGATCGCGCTGTTCTACATCGGCTCGATGGCGGTCGTCGTCACCCTGGTCCCGTGGGACTCGCCGGCGGTCGTCGAGCAGGGCCCCTACGTCGCCGCCCTGGAGCGCCTGGGCATTCCGGGCGCCGGGCAGCTGATGAACGTCGTGGTGCTGGTGGCGCTGCTGTCCGCAATGAACGCCAACATCTACGGTGCCTCGCGCATCGGCTACTCCCTGGTGCGGCGCGGGCAGGGCCCGAAGGTGCTGGGCCGGGTGTCGGCCGGGGTGCCGCGGGTCGCCGTGCTGGCCTCGTCGGTCTTCGGGTTCCTGTGCGTGCTGCTGAGCTACTGGCGGCCCGACGACGTCTTCTCCTGGCTGCTCAACATGATCGGCGCGGTGATCCTGGTCGTCTGGGTCTTCATCGCCGTCTCGCAGCTGCGGCTGCGCCGCGTCCTGGAGCGCGAGGCCCCGGAGAAACTGGTCGTGCGGATGTGGGCGTTCCCGGTGCTGACGTGGATCGCACTGGCCGGGATGGCCGCCGTCTTCGTCCTGATGGCCCGGGAGCCCGGCACGCGCGTGCAGCTGTACTCGACGGGCGCCATGACGCTGGCCCTGGGAGCCGCCGGCTACGTCTGGCAGCGGTCCGGGGCGCGCACCCGCACCGGGGACTGACCCCTCCCCCTTCTCCTCTTCCGCTCCCCGCACCGAGGGCCCCCGCCCGGACGACCGAGTCCGCGCGGGGGCCCTCGTGCGTGCCGTCCGTGCGCACCGGGCGCGCGGAGAGCCTTTCTGCTGCTAGCGTGCAGTTGCAAGTTCATTGCAATAAGCGGTTCGAAGGGGACCCATGCCCGTCTACACGCTGCCCGACCTGCCCTACGACTACGCCGCGCTCGCGCCGGTGATCAGTCCCGAGATCATCGAGCTGCACCACGACAAGCACCACGCGGCCTACGTGAAGGGCGCCAACGACACGCTGGAGCAGCTCGCCGAGGTGCGGGACAAGGAGTCGTGGGGCTCGGTCAACGGCCTGGAGAAGAACCTGGCGTTCCACCTCTCCGGGCACATCCTGCACTCGATCTACTGGCACAACATGACCGGCGACGGCGGCGGCGAGCCGCTGGAGAAGGACGGCGTGGGCGAGCTGGCCGACGCCATCGCGGAGTCCTTCGGCTCCTTCGCCGGCTTCAAGGCGCAGCTCACCAAGGCCGCCGCGACCACCCAGGGTTCCGGCTGGGGAGTCCTGGCCTACGAGCCGCTGAGCGGGCGCCTGATCGTCGAGCAGGTCTACGACCACCAGGGCAACGTCGGCCAGGGCTCGGTGCCGATCCTGGTCTTCGACGCCTGGGAGCACGCCTTTTACCTGCAGTACAGGAACCAGAAGGTCGACTTCATCGACGCCATGTGGGCCGTCGTGAACTGGCAGGACGTGGCGAAGCGCCACGAGGCCGCCAGGTCCCGCGCCGACGTGCTCCTGCTCGCCCCCTGAGGGCCGCCCGGGAACGCCCTGCCCCGTGATCGTCTTCTCACCGTTCACCCGGCAGGCGGAAAAAAGGAAGCCCCCGCGAGGACAGGACTCGCGGGGGCTTCCGGTATCGGGCATTCCGGGTGAGATTGTCCCATGACGACACCCAGGACCATGACGCTGCCCTGCTGGACGTGCGACGCGGAGCAGCAGCACCGTCAACTGACCAGGACCGAGCAGGACTGGCTCAAGGAACGATTGGGCCGCACCGGCGTGAACGAGTTCTGGCTCTGCGAGAACGTGCTGGACGCGGACACCGGCAGGCGGTGCCGCAACCTGCGCACGGGGTTCGTCATGAAGCCGTTCCCCAAGGCCGTCCGCGTGCCCGTCCCCGAGTGATCCGTCCCGGGTGGCGCCTCCCGGAGCGGTCCCTCCCCGTGCGAGCCGTCCCGGGCGGCCTCGTCACAGGTTGCTGAAGTCCGGGCCCTTCGTGCGCGAGCGCTTGAGCTCGTAGAAGCCGGGGACGGAGGCCACGGCGAGGGTGCCGTCCCAGAGGCGGGCGGCCTCCTCGCCCTTGGGGGCGGGGGTGACGACCGGGCCGAAGAAGGCGATCTGCTCGCCGTCGGTGCCCGGCACGGCGATGACCGGGGTGCCGACGTCCTGGCCGACCTTGTCGATGCCCTCCTGGTGCGAGGCGCGCAGCTGGGGCTCGTACGGGGTGGCGTCCCAGTGCTCCATGAGGGAGTCGGGCAGGCCGACCTCCTTCAGGGCAGCGGCGACGGTCTCCTTGCCCGGTCCCTCGTCCTGGTTGTGGATGCGGGTGCCGAGCGCGGTGTAGAGGTCGCCGAGCACCTCGGCGCCGTGCTCCTCCTGGGCCGCGATGACGACGCGGACGGGGCCCCACGCCTTGGTCTCGAGCAGCTCGCGGTACTCCTCGGGCAGCTCGTCGAGCCGGTCCTCGTTGAGCACCGCGAGGCTCATCAGGTGCCAGTGGACCTTGATGTCCCGCACCTTCTCCACCTCCAGGACCCAGCGGGAGGTCATCCAGGCCCAGGGGCACAGCGGGTCGAACCAGAAGTCGACGGGAGTGGGGGCGGTGGACGTGTCCGGCATGACGCTCCTCGAAGGCAGGTACGGGAAGGGCTCCTCCGGAGAACACCGCACCTCCCCCCGCCATTCCCCCGCGGC
>NZ_LIRG01000843.1 GCF_001419695.1 Streptomyces prasinopilosus | reverse complement strand
CCCAGCGGGTCGAGCGCGCCGACGGCCCGGTCTGATGCGCACGGGCCGGACGGGCCGGTCCGGTGGGCCCGTCCGGTCCGGCGGTCCGGTCCGCGCGTCCCCGGCCCCCTCCGTCAGCCGTCCTCCAGCGAGTCGAGGAAGCCGAGCGCCACCCGCCAGGTGGCCTCGGCGGCCTCCTCGTCGTGATCCGGCAGACCGGGGTCGGTGTAGAGGTGGCCCGCCCCGGCGTACCGGTACACCTCGACGTCGGCTCCGGCGCGGCCCATCTGCAGGTACCAGGCGCTCAGCCAGTCGTCCGTCTCGAACGGGTCCGGCTCGGCGACGTGCAGCTGCACCGGCAGGCCGTCCACCGCCGCGTTCGCCGCGATGTCCGACGTGCCGTGCAGGAGCAGCAGTCCGCGCGCCCGGCCGTCGCCGAGGGCCAGCGTCTGGGCGACGGAGGCGCCGAAGGAGAACCCGGCGTACACCAGCCCCCGCTCCGAGTAGGGCGCGGCGGCCAGCACGGCCCGGCGCAGCAACTCGTCCCTGCCGACGGACTCCTGGTGGGCCATGCCCTCCTCGACCGTGTCGAACGTGCGGCCCTCGAAGAGGTCGGGCGTCCACACCTCGTGCCCGGCCCCGCGCAGCCGGTCCGCGGCCGCGGACACCGCGGGCCGCGGGCCGTAGGTCGAGTGAAACAGCATGATGTTCATGACGCCCATGGTGCCAGCCGGGCCCGGCCGCGGGTGACCGCCGGTGCCGCGGTGCGCCCCGCCCGGCGGCGCACCGGCCGTACCCACCGCGCCGCGGATGTCACATGTTCACTGCGCGCGAGGCCGGTTAGGTTCGGGGACATGGAAGACGTGCTCCGCCCCCTGATCGTGTTCGGCGGCTCGGTCGTGCTCACCCTGACGCTCGGCTGGTCCACCGACCGACTGCTGCGCAAGGCCGACACCCGGCACCCCGAGACCCCCATGTGGGAACTGCTCCGGCGCGGCCGCATCCCCTACCAGCTGCTCATCTGCGCGGTCCTGCTGAGAAGTTCGTTCAGTGAGGCGAGGCTGTTCGAGGGGAGCCGGGAGACCGTCGAGCGGGTGCTGACGCTGGTGCTGATCGGCTCGGCCGCCTGGCTGGTGATCCGGATCGCGGCGGCCGTCGTCGAGACCTCCTACACCCGGTACGCCAACGTGCACCGCGAGCGCGACCCGGCCAGGGTCCGCCGGGTGCGCACCCAGGTGACGCTGATCCGGCGGGTCGTCTCGGCGATCGTCGGCGTGGTGGCGGTGGCCGCGATGCTGCTGACCTTCCCCGCCATGCGGGCGGCCGGCGCCTCGCTGCTGGCCTCGGCGGGCATCCTCGGCATCGTCGCGGGTGTCGCCGCCCAGTCCACGCTCAGCAACCTGTTCGCCGGGCTGCAGATCGCCTTCGGCGACATGGTGCGCATCGGCGACACGGTCGTGGTGGACGGCGAGTGGGGCACGGTCGAGGAGATCACCCTGACCTTCCTCACGGTGAACACCTGGGACGAGCGCCGGATCACCATGCCGGTGTCGTACTTCACCTCCAAGCCGTTCGAGAACTGGTCCCGCGACTCCCCGCAGATGACCGGGACGGTCATCTGGCACCTCGACCACCGGGCCCCGCTGGACGCGATGCGCGACCGGCTCCGCGACATCCTGCGCGAGTGCCCGGCCTGGGACGGCCGCGCCTACAACCTGACCGTCGTGGAGACCACCCCCAGCACCATCCAGGTGCGGGCCCTGGTGACGGCGAAGGACGCCGGCGACATCTGGACGGTGCGGGTCGAGGTCCGCGAGCAGATGATTCGCTGGCTGTCCGAGCAGCACCCCTACGCCCTGCCCCGGGTCAGCACCGCCCCGGCCGACCCGGCACCGGTCCCCGACCGGGGCGGTGCTGACCCGG
>NZ_LIRG01000842.1 GCF_001419695.1 Streptomyces prasinopilosus | reverse complement strand
GGGCCGCCCTGGCCGCCCGGCGGTGGCTACGGATTCCCGCCCCCGGGCGGCCAGGGCGGCCCCGGCGGATACGGGGGGCCCGGTGGCCCGGGCGGGCCCGGTGGGCCCGGCAGGGCGGAGCTGTGCCCGCAGTGCCGCACGCCCCGTGAGGGGGCCGCGCCGTTCTGCGAGGAGTGCCGGTGGAACTTCCTGACGAACACGGCGACCTCGTACACCCCGGCCGCCCCGCGTCCCACCGGCCCCGGCGGCCAGGGCGGGCCCGGCCCCGGCGGACCCGGACCCGGTGGTCAGGGCGGTCACGGCGGGTACCAGCAGCAGCCCCCGCCCGGTCCGACGTACGGCGGCAACGGCGGTGACCCCTACGACTACCAGGGCTCCCGTCCGTCCCAGGTGAACCGGCCGGCCGAGCCGATCCCGCCGGGCCCGCCCGGCTTCGGCGGCGACCCCTCGCGTCCGGTACCGCCGCCGCCCGGCCCGGGCGGATACGGAGGTCCCGGCGGCCCGAACGGGCCCGGCGGACCCGGCGGACCGAACGGGCCCGGCGGACCCGGCCCGCACGGCGGACCGAACGGTCCGGGTGGTCCGGGTGGCCCCGGCGGTTACGGAGGCCCCGGTGGGCCCGGCGGCCCGAACGGTCCCGGCGGCCCGGGTGGCCCCGGCGGTCCGCAGGCGTACCGTTCCGGTCCGCCGGCCCCGCCCGGATTCCCGCAGGAGACCGGCCGGCCCCCGCAGCAGGGCGGTCCCGCCTTCAGCGACGACGACTGGGTCATCCCTCCGCCGTCCGGCGGTCCCGGTGGCGGCCAGGGCGGCCAGCACGGACAGGGCCCGAACGGTCCCGGCCAGCACGGACAGGGCCAGCACGGTGGTTACGGCTACCCGCAGCCCGGTGCGACCCAGGCGCCGTCCGGCCCCGGCGGCTTCCCGCAGCAGCCCCGCGGCCCGGTGACCTGGACCGCGACGATCGGTCCGGACCGCGACTACTTCATGGCGATGATGCACCGCTCCGGTCCCGAGGCCACGGGCCTGAACCTGCCCGCGTACTCGCCCGAGCAGCAGCGCACCCTGACCGGCAACCAGCTCACGATCGGCCGCCGGCGCCACTCCACCGGCGACACCCCCGACATCGACCTGTCGACGCCGCCGGAGGACCCGGGCGTCTCGCACCAGCACGCGGTGCTGGTGCAGCAGCCGGACGGCAGCTGGGCGGTCGTCGACCAGAACTCGACGAACGGCACGACGGTCAACGGTTCGGAGGAACCGATTCAGCCGTTCGTCCCGGTCCCGCTCCAGGACGGCGACCGCGTCCACGTGGGCGCCTGGACGACGATCACCATCCACCGCGGCTGAGCCGGGGACACCCGGTCGGAGACGCGTCCAGGACCCGGAGTCCGGGACTCGGGACTCGGGACTCAGGAGGGCAGCACCCAGCGGTGCGGCCCTCCCGGGTCGTCCAGCCAGGCCCAGCACCGGTCCTCGCCGACCGTGAGGCCGTAGCGTTCGCGCTCCGGCCGCCCCTCCCGCCGCCACACCTCGTACGCCTCCCCGGCCCCGAGGCTGCCCGCGGTCAGCGCCAGCAGGAACCGGAACCGGTCGTTGTCCCTGGCCCGGCGCGGCACGTCGGCCAGGGCCGCCCCGCCGGCCGGCACCGCCCGCGAGCGGTTCGCGCCGCGCAGGGGGACGAAGTAGGCGGATGTGTGCAGGAACCGCCCCTCGGCGTGGCCCGGGCCGTGCACGGTGAGGGCGATCAGGCCGGTGGCGAACGGGGCGAGGACGCGGGCGCCGGGCCGGCACTGGGCGAGCCAGGCGCCGGGCACGGACGGCAGGGTGCAGGTCACGATGATCCGGTCGTAAGGGGCGCGTGCGGGCACCCCGAGCGCGCCGTCGCCGGTGACGACCACCGGGTGGTACCCGGCGTCGTCCAGGTGCCGTCGGGCCGACGCGGTGATCTCCGGGTCGAGGTCGACGGTGGTGACCAGGTCGTCGTCACCGAGCCGGTGGGCGAGCAGGGCGGCGTTGTAGCCGCTGCCGGTGCCGATCTCCAGGACCCGGTCGCCGTCGCGGACGCCCAGTCCGGCGAGCATCACCGCCATGAGGGACGGCTGGCTGCTGGAGGAGAGCAGTTCGCCGTCGCGCATCCGGATGGCCAGCGGGACGTCCTCGTACACGCCCCGCAGCCAGGCCTCGTCCGCCCGGGGATCGGGGCTCCCGCCCCACCGCCGCTCGTAGCCGCCCACGGTGCCCACGTAGTAGTACGGCACGAACAGGTGGCGCGGGACGGCCTCGAAGGCCTCCCGCCACACGGGGTCGGCGTCGAACGCCCCGCTCGCGGCGATCTCGCGCACCAGCGCCGCCCGCGCCGAGCCGGCGAGGTCGTCCAGGTCCCGCTGAGCAGCGTGCCCGCCCATGCCTCCACAGTACGAGCGCCGGCACGGGGACGGGACACCGAACCGGAACCGGGGCCGGCTCCGGAGCCGGGACCGAGGGGCGGAACGGCGGGACCTAGGGCTTGAGGCCTATGCCGCCCGGTCTGAGACCATGGACGGGTGACAGAGATTCGGCGCGGCACGCTTCAGGAGCAGACGTTCTACGAGCAGGTCGGCGGGGAGGAGACCTTCCGCCGGCTCGTCCACCGTTTCTACGAGGGCGTGGCCGGGGACCCGCTGCTGCGTCCCATGTACCCGGAGGAGGACCTCGGCCCGGCCGAGGAGCGGTTCACGCTGTTCCTGATCCAGTACTGGGGCGGTCCGACCACGTACAGCCAGAACCGGGGCCACCCGCGGCTGCGGATGCGGCACGTGCCGTTCAAGGTCGACCGGGCCGCGCACGACGCCTGGCTGGGGCACATGCGCGTCGCCCTCGACGAACTCGGCCTGTCCGAGGAGCACGAGCGGACGCTGTGGAAGTACCTGACGTACGCGGCGGCCTCGATGATCAACTCCCCGGACTGAGGCCCTCCGGCCGAGAGGCCCCCCGGGCCGGGCCGCACCGGCGCCCGGCCGCACCGGAGTTCAGCGCACGCTGAGCCCCAGCGCCCCGGCCGCTCCCGCCCGGCGCAGGGCGATCGACCCGTACGGCGTCCGCAGCCGGAGCCACGGGCCCGAGGCGAGCAGCACCGGCTCCCCGGAGTCGCCGTCCGCGCCGGCGGACGCGGCCGACGGCCGCAGGAAGCCCAGCGACTGGGCCGCGTGCACGGCCCGCACCGGGAGGTCGGTCCGGGCGACCGTGCGGGACCAGATCTCCCGCCCGATCCGGTCGAGTTCGGCCCGGGTGCGCGCCTCGGGCGCCAACTCGCCCGTACGGGCCTTGAATTCGGCGACCGCTGCGGCGACGAGCGCCCGCAGGGAGTCCGGTGCGGGCAGCCCGGGTTCGGCCTGCCAGCCCGTCCGCGGAGGCAGCATCCCGGCCCACGGCGGCCCGGTCACCGCACCCGGCACGGCGGCGGTGACCGCGGTCTCGTCCACCGACTCCAGCAGCTCGCCGGCGGACACGGTCACGTCCAGGGTGACGTCGATGCCGTCCTCGTACGGCTTGGCCAGCCGCACGGCGCGCACGGCCAGCACCTCGAAGGAGGGCGGCCGGCCGAACACGGCGAGTGCGGTGCCCGACGCCTGCAGGCGCACCGCGGCCCCGCGGTCGTAGTGGAGCAGCCGGGAGAGGAAGGCCGCGAGGTCCGCCGCCTCCCTCTCGTCGGCGAGGTGGAGCACCGTCATGCCGCGACGGCCTCCTCCTGATCGGCGTCGTCGGCGGCGTCACCCTCGTTGTCGCCGTCGTCCGTGTACTCCCGGAGGAACTCCCGCTCCTCCTGGGTGAGCCGGCGCGGACGCTGCGCCTCGAAGTCGAACGGCACGATCACCGTGGAGGCCCGGACGTAGACCTGGTCGCCGTCCTTCACCTCGTAGGCGAGGGTGAAGGACGCGGCCCGGATCTGCTCGACCCACAGCTCGATGTCCACCGGCGCGCGCCGGT
>NZ_LIRG01000841.1 GCF_001419695.1 Streptomyces prasinopilosus | reverse complement strand
CCGCCTGGCCTGAGCGCGGCACGGTCCCGCGCCGGGGCCGCCGGACCGTGCCGCGCTCAGGCCAGGCGGATCACGTTCCAGGACAGCGGTTCCAGTACGGCCGAGAGGCGTCCGTCGTCCAGGGTCGTGCCCCCGGCCGCGTGCGGGGCGACCCGCTCGGGCTCGGCAAGGGTGTTGCGGGCGTCGGGGTCGGCGTCGGAGAGGACGCTGTGCTCGACGACGGAGGTGAGGGCGAGGCCGCCCAGCGCCACCTCCAGCGGCAGCGGCTCGGTGCGGCCGCGGTTGACGGCGAAGACGGTGACCGTGCCGTCCTCGGCGCGTACCGCGGTGGCGTGCAGCAGATCGGCCTCGCCGTACTTCTTCGTCCCGTACGTCGGTGAGTCCACGCGCACGTCGAGGACCTCGCCGCGGCCGTACTTCGAGGCCTGGGCGAACGGGAAGAACGTCGTCTGCCGCCAGGCCGGGCCGCCCGGCTCGGTCATGATGGGGGCGATCACGTTGACGAGCTGGGCGAGACAGGCCACGGTCACGCGGTCGGCGTGCCGGAGCAGCGCGATGAGCAGCGAGCCGAGGACGACGGCGTCGGTGACGCTGTAGCTGTCCTCCAGGATGCGGGGCGCCTCGGGCCAGTCGAGGGCGGCGACCTCGGCCTGCGACCTGGACATGTACCAGACGTTCCACTCGTCGAAGGAGAGGTCGATCCTCTTCTCGGACTTGAGGCGGGCGCCGACGTGGTCGCAGGTGGCGACCACGCTCTCGATGAAGGACTCCATGTCGACGGCGGAGGCGAGGAAGGAGTCGACGTCCGCGTCGTGCGGCTCGTAGTAGGCGTGCAGGGAGATGTGGTCGACGAGGTCGTACGTCTCCTTCAGGACCGTCGCCTCCCACTCGGCGAAGGTCTCCATCGACCGGCTGGAGGAGCCGCAGGCGACGAGCTCGACACCGGGGTCGATCTGCCGCATGGCGCGGGCGGTCTCGGCGGCGAGGCGGCCGTACTCCTCGGCGGTCTTGTGGCCGGTCTGCCAGGGGCCGTCCATCTCGTTGCCCAGGCACCACAGCCGGATGCCGAAGGGGTCCTTGTCGCCGTGCTCGGCGCGCAGGTCCGACAGCGCGGTGCCGGAGGGGTGGTTGGCGTACTCCTGGAGCTCCAGGGCCTCCGCGACGCCCCGGGTGCCGAGGTTGACGGCCATCATGGGCTCGGCCCGGGGACCGATCTTCCTGAGGAACGCGATGTACTCGGAGAGGCCGAAGCGGTTGGTCTCGGTCGAGCGCCAGGCGAGGTCGAGGCGGCGCGGGCGGTCCTGCACCGGGCCGACCGAGTCCTCCCACCTGTAGCCGGAGACGAAGTTGCCGCCGGGGTAGCGGACGGCGGTGACGCCGAGTTCCCTGACGAGGTCCAGGACGTCCTGGCGGAGGCCGTCCGCGTCCGCGGTGGGGTGGCCGGGTTCGAAGATGCCGGTGTACACGCAGCGGCCGAGGTGCTCCACGAACGAGCCGAAGAGGCGGGGGTTCACCTCACCTACGGTGAAGGCGGGGTCCAGGGTGAAACGGGCGGTTCGCAACATGGTCCTTCCGGGGGTCCTGGGGACGGGGGTTCGGG
>NZ_LIRG01000840.1 GCF_001419695.1 Streptomyces prasinopilosus | reverse complement strand
CCGACGCCGTCGTCCTGGACGTGATGCTGCCGGACCTGGACGGCCTGTCCGTGCTCGGGCGCCTGCGCCGCGAGCAGCAGGACATGCCCGTCCTCTTCCTCACCGCGCGGGACGCCGTCGAGGGCCGCATCGCGGGTCTGACCGCCGGCGGTGACGACTACGTGACCAAGCCGTTCGGCGTGGAGGAGGTCGTCGCACGGCTGCGCGGTCTGATCCGGCGCTCCGGCACGGCCGACCGCCGTCCGCAGTCCGTGCTGGTCGTCGGCGACCTCACACTCGACGAGGACAGCCGCGACGTGACCCGGGCCGGGGTGGACATCCACCTCACCGCCACCGAGTTCGAGCTGCTGCGCTATCTGATGCGCAATCCGCGGCGGGTGCTCAGCAAGGCGCAGATCCTCGACCGGGTCTGGTCCTACGACTTCGGCGGACGGACGAACGTCGTCGAGCTGTACATCTCGTACCTGCGCCGGAAGATCGACGCCGGCCGGGAGCCGATGATCCACACCCGGCGCGGCGCCGGGTACCTGATCAAGCCCGCGGTGGCGTGAGCGGACGGTGACGGCCGCCCCCGCGGGGGCGGACCGATCCCGCGGCCCCGGAGCGGTCAGGACCCGCTCGAACGCGTCGTCGAGGGCCCGCGGAAAGCGGACCGGCCCGCGGCGGGGGGCGCGCCTTCGTCGAGAGCGCGCCGCCCGCCGCGGGCCGGGTCGGATGATCGGGAGGAGGGGGAGTCCGGGCTACTGGCCGGAGTCGCCGGTGCCGTTGCCCCTGCCTCCGCCGTCGGCGGAGACGGAAGCGGAACCGGACCGGCTCGGGGCGCCGGCGGCGGAGGTTCCGGCCGTCCCGCCGGTGGTGCCGTCCGCCGTCCCGGCGGTCACCGGGACCGGTGCGGCGGAGAGCGATTCCGCGGCCTGGGCCAGTGCGCCCGAGGTCCGCAGCGGGACCTCCTTGATGAAGAGGGTCACCAGGAAGGCGAGGAAGGCGATCGGGGCGACGTACAGGAAGATGTCGGCGATGCCGTGCCCGTAGGCGCTCTCCAGCCAGGTGCGGATGCCGGGGGGCAGCAGGTCCATGTCCGGCAGTTCGCCGGAGCCGGCCGAGCGGGCGGCGGCGGCCTGCTCCTGCGGGCTCAGCGAGCCGATGGTGTCCTCGGCGTAGTGGTTGATCCGGGTCGACATGACCGAGCCGAGCACCGAGACGCCCACCGCGCCGCCGAGCGACCGGAAGAAGGTGACGACGGAACTCGCGGCGCCGAGGTCGCCCGGGTCCACCTGGTTCTGCGTGCACAGCACCAGGTTCTGCATCATCATGCCGGTCCCGAGGCCCATGATCACCATGAAGAGGCCGATGTGCCAGTACGGGGTGTCGTGGCGTATGGAGCTCAGCAGTCCCAGGGCGGCGGTCAGCAGCGCGGCGCCGGTGACGAGCCAGGACTTCCACTTGCCGGTCCGGGTGATGATCAGACCGGAGGCGGTCGAGGAGACGAACAGACCGCCGATCATCGGGATGGTCAGGACACCCGACATGGTCGGGGACTCGTTCCGGGCCAGCTGGAAGAACTGGCTGAAGTAGATGGTGCCGGCGAACATCGCGATGCCGACGAACAGCGAGGCGA
>NZ_LIRG01000084.1 GCF_001419695.1 Streptomyces prasinopilosus | reverse complement strand
GCGGCGGCGCCGCCGCGCCGGAAGGCGTCGCCCACGCCGGGGGCCCGGCCCGCGGCGCGGACGTCGACGCCGTGCGCCCGCTCGCCCGCGGCCCGCATCTCCTGCCGCGCCGCCCGCTTGCGGGCCCGCAGGGAGACGGGCAGGGCCCACAGCTGGTAGGTGGTGCCGGCGTCGGTGACGACCTCGTTGGAGTAGCCGGAGCGCAGCGAGGCGACCCGGCCCCAGGGCAGCTCGACGGTGCGGAAGGGGTTGCGCACGCGGAGCCGGTCCTCACCCGCGTGCACGGCGGGGAGCAGGGTGTAGGCGACCACCGGGGGGACGAGGAGCAGCAGCGCGGCGAGCGCCAGCCAGGGCGCCCGGCCCTCGCCGCTGATCATCGCGTCGACGCACATCCAGCCGGTGACGGCGAGCAGCAGCACGCCACCGGCGATGCCCGGATTCGACCGGTAGACCCGGTCCGCCGGAGTGTCCGAGACCTCCGGGCCCTCCGGGGAGGGGGAGGACCCGGTGGACGCGGTGGGGCCGGCCGAGCCCGCGGGCTCGGCGGGCTCCGCCGGCGCGGCGGGCTCGCTCCGCTCCGGGTCGGAGGGCTGGTGCTCGGGGGTCGTCATGCCTCCGATTCTGCCCGACGGGCCCGCAAGCACCGGCGGGTGGTGGTCCGGGGGCGGCCGGCGCCCGGCGGGCTCGGAGGGCTGTACAGCAGCTACGCGCGTAGATATGCTCGGCTGGTGACCATGTCCTCCACTGCACCCACCTCCCCCCAGCCCTCGCCGACACCCGAGCGAGCCGGTGCCCCCGCCGCGCTGAGCGACGTCACCGCGTCCGACGGTGCGCTGCGCCGCTTCCTGCACGGGCTGCCCGGCGTCGACGCGGTCGGTCTGGAGGCGCGTGCCGCCTCGCTCGGCACCCGCTCGATCAAGACGACCGCGAAGGCGTACGCCATCGACCTCGCCATCTCGATGGTCGACCTGACGACGCTGGAAGGCGCGGACACCCCGGGCAAGGTCCGGGCGCTCGGCGCGAAGGCGGTCCGCCCCGACCCGACCGACCGCACCGCGCCCGCCACGGCCGCGGTCTGCGTCTACCCCGACATGGTGGCCGCGGCCAAGGAGGCCGTCGCCGGCTCCGCGGTCAAGGTCGCCTCCGTCGCCACCGCCTTCCCGGCCGGCCGCGCCCCGCTCGCCGTCAAGCTGGCCGACGTCCGGGAGGCCGTCGCCGCCGGCGCCGACGAGATCGACATGGTCATCGACCGCGGCGCGTTCCTCGCGGGGAACTACCGGAAGGTGTTCGACGAGATCACCGCCGTGAAGGAGGCCTGCGGGGCGAGCGCCCGGCTGAAGGTCATCTTCGAGACGGGCGAGCTGTCGACGTACGACAACATCCGCCGGGCGAGCTGGCTCGGCATGCTGGCCGGCGCGGACTTCATCAAGACCTCGACCGGCAAGGTGGCGGTGAACGCCACGCCCGCGAACACGCTCCTGATGCTGGAGGCGGTCCGCGACTTCCGCGCGCAGACCGGGGTCCAGGTCGGTGTGAAGCCGGCCGGCGGCATCCGGACCACCAAGGACGCGGTCAAGTTCCTCGTCCTGGTCAACGAGACCGTCGGCGAGGACTGGCTGGACAACCACTGGTTCCGCTTCGGCGCCTCCTCGCTTCTGAACGACCTGCTGATGCAGCGCCAGAAGCTGGCCACCGGCCGCTACTCCGGCCCCGACTACGTGACGGTGGACTGATCACCATGAGCAAGAAGAACAAGAAGACCCGGCAGGCAGCGGTCGCGTCGGCCGCCGAGGCCGGCGGCACCCTCGCCGCCACCGCGGCCGCCACCGCGCCCGTCGCGCACGCCGCGCCGGAGAGGGCGTCCGCGTTCGCGTACGCCCCGGCACCCGAGTCCCGCGCGGTCGTCGACATCGCCCCGTCCTACGGCCTGTTCATCGACGGCGAGTTCACCGAGGCGGCCGACGGCCGGGTCTTCAAGACCGTCAGCCCCGCCACCGAGGAGGTCCTCTCCGAGGTCGCGCAGGCCGGTGAGGCGGACGTGGACCGCGCGGTGAAGGCGGCCCGGAAGGCCTTCGGAGTCTGGTCGGCGCTGCCCGGTGCCGAGCGGGCCAAGTACCTGTTCCGCATCGCCCGGATCATCCAGGAGCGCAGCCGCGAGCTGGCCGTCCTGGAGACGCTGGACAACGGCAAGCCGATCAGGGAGACGCGCGACGCCGACCTCCCCCTGGTCGCCGCGCACTTCTTCTACTACGCGGGCTGGGCCGACAAGCTCGACCACGCCGGCTACGGTGCGCATCCGCGCCCCCTCGGCGTGGCCGGCCAGGTCATCCCCTGGAACTTCCCGCTGCTCATGCTCGCGTGGAAGATCGCCCCGGCGCTCGCGACCGGCAACACGGTCGTCCTCAAGCCGGCCGAGACCACCCCCCTCTCCGCCCTCTTCTTCGCGGACGTCTGCCGCCGGGCGGGCCTGCCCCGGGGCGTCGTCAACATCCTTCCCGGATACGGTGACGCGGGTGCCGCGCTGGTCGCCCACCCGGACGTGGACAAGGTCGCCTTCACCGGCTCCACCGCGGTCGGCAAGCAGATCGCGCGGACCGTCGCCGGAACGCGCAAGAAGCTCACGCTCGAACTCGGCGGCAAGGGCGCCAACATCGTCTTCGACGACGCCCCGATCGACCAGGCCGTCGAGGGCGTCGTGAACGGCATCTTCTTCAACCAGGGCCAGGTCTGCTGCGCGGGGTCCCGCCTGCTGGTCCAGGAGTCGATCCACGACGAGCTGCTCGACTCCCTCAAGCGCAGGCTCTCCACCCTGCGCCTGGGCGACCCGCTGGACAAGAACACCGACATCGGCGCGATCAACTCCGCGGAGCAGCTCGCGCGGATCACCTCGCTCGTCGAGCAGGGCGAGGCGGAGGGCGCCGAGCGCTGGTCGGCGCCCTGCGAACTTCCCGGGAACGGCTACTGGTTCGCGCCGACGCTGTTCACCGGCGTCACCCAGGCCCACACCGTCGCCCGCGACGAGATCTTCGGCCCGGTGCTGTCCGTCCTCACCTTCCGGACGCCGGACGAGGCCGTCGCCAAGGCCAACAACACGCCGTACGGCCTGTCGGCGGGCATCTGGACGGAGAAGGGCTCCCGCATCCTGGCCGTGGCGAACAGGCTCCGCGCGGGTGTCGTCTGGTCCAACACGTTCAACAAGTTCGACCCCACCTCGCCGTTCGGCGGCTACAAGGAGTCGGGATTCGGCCGCGAGGGCGGCCGCCACGGCCTGGAGGCGTACCTCGATGTCTGAGAAGACCGACAAGAACGCGAAGACCGGCACGGCCGACGGCGCCGGGCGGCGGCTGAGCGTCTTCAAGACCTACAAGCTGTACGTCGGCGGGAAGTTCCCGCGTTCCGAGAGCGGCCGGGTGTACGAGGTGACGGACTCCGAGGGCCACTGGCTCGCCAACGCGCCCCTCTCCTCCCGCAAGGACGCCCGGGACGCGGTGGTCGCCGCCCGCAAGGCGTTCGGCGGCTGGGCCGGGGCGACGGCCTACAACCGCGGCCAGGTCCTCTACCGCGTCGCGGAGATGCTGGAGGGCCGCCGGGAGCAGTTCGCCGCGGAGGTCGCCGACGCGGAGGGCCTGTCGCGGGACGAGGCCGCCACGCAGGTGGACGCGGCGGTCGACCGCTGGGTCTGGTACGCGGGCTGGACGGACAAGATCGCCCAGATCGTCGGCGGCGGGAACCCGGTCGCGGGCCCGTTCTTCAACCTGTCCTCCCCCGAGCCGACCGGCGTGGTCGCCGTCCTGGCTCCTCAGGAGTCGTCCTTCCTGGGGCTGGTCTCGGTGCTCGCCCCGGTGATCGCGACCGGCAACACCGCGGTCGTCATCGCCTCGGAGAGGGCCCCGCTTCCGGCGCTGTCGCTCGGCGAGGTGCTGGCCACCTCCGACGTGCCCGGCGGTGTGGTCAACGTCCTGTCCGGCCGTACGGCGGAGATCGCCGCGCCGCTGGCCGCGCACCAGGACGTCAACGCGATCGACCTCGCGGGCGCCGGTGAGGCGCTCGCGAAGGAGCTGGAGATCGCCGCGGCCGACAACCTCAAGCGCGTCCTGCGTCCACAGCCTGTGGACGACTGGGCGGCGACGCCGGGCACGGAGCGCATGACGGCCTTCCTGGAGACGAAGACGGTCTGGCACCCGACGGGTTCGCTGGGCGCCTCGGGCTCCGCCTACTGACGGGGGGCCGCCCACGGCCCCGAGAGCCGCGCCCCGTCCGGGGCGCGGCTCTCCGCGTCCCCGGTGGGCGCCCGGCGCCCGGCCGGTCCGCGGGACGCCTCCCGGGTCAGCCGCCCAGCACTCCCGTCGCCCGTCCGGCCACCGGGAGGTCGTCGACCGACTCCGCCCGGGTCACCGGACCGGTCACCGCGCGGGAGTCCACCGGCCGGAAGTCGGCGACCTGGGTGCCGACGCCGTTGTCGAGCGGGTCGACGCCCGTGCCGGCCAGCGGATTGGGCTTCAGGCCGGTGACCGGGCCCGCGGCGTGGCCGACCGCGCCCGCCAGGGGCTGGACACCGGCCTGCGGGTCGACGGCGCCCAGCGACGCGGGAGCCTGCCCGGCGTCGCCGCCCAGTCGTCCCCAGGCTGTGGACGCAGGACGCGCTTGAGGTTGTCGGCCGCGGCGATCTCCAGCTCCTTCGCGCGCGCCTCACCGTCGCCCGCGAGGTCGATCGCGTTTACGTCCTG
>NZ_LIRG01000839.1 GCF_001419695.1 Streptomyces prasinopilosus | reverse complement strand
GGTCCTCCAGGAGCGGCCGCCCGGCGCCCAGGGCGGCCGCTCCTGGAGGACCTGGGGGTCACCGGGCTCGCGGTGTGCGGGCAGGGCGCGCAGGTGTACGAGGCCGGCACGGACCGGCTGCTGTGGTCGGTCACCCTGGACCGGGAACTGGCGGAGACCGCGCTCGGCAAGATCGAGGCCGAGGTGGGGGAGCTGTACGCCGCGGTCGACCAGGACGGGGTGGACGGACTCACCCTGATCGAACCGGGCTATCTGATGCCGCACCCGACGCTGCCCGCCGTGCGGGTCGAACGGCGGGACGACCTGTGGGTCCGTCCGATCAGCAAGGTGCTGCTGCGCCACCCCCACCTGACCGACGACGAACTGACGGCGACGGCCCGTTCGGTGGTCGGCTCGCTGGCCACGGTCACCATGTCGGGACCGGGCACCGTGGAACTCCAGCCGTGCGGGGTGACCAAGGCGACCGGTCTCGCGCTGGCCGCCGAGCACCTGGGGCTGGAGCGCGGGCGGACCGTCGCCTTCGGCGACATGCCCAACGACGTCCCGATGTTCCACTGGGCGGCCCACGGGGTCGCCATGGCCAACGCGCACCCCGAACTCAAGGCGGTGGCCGACGAGGTCACCACGTCGAACGAGGACGACGGGGTGGCCGTCGTCCTCGAGCGGTTGTTCGGCGGGGCGGAGCCGTCCGTGCCTCCGCACGCGCTGCCCCGCCCCGGGTCCGGAAGGGTGTCCCGGTAGGCCCCGGCCGGCGCCGGTGCGGCGGACGGGGCCGGTGCGGCCGGTGGCCCGAGGGGTCCGGCCGTCTCAGTAGGCGCCGAAGACGTTGTCGATGGAGCCGTAGCGGTCCGCCGCGTAGTTGCAGGCCGCCGCGATGTTCGCGACCGGGTCGAACGGGTCGAAGACCGTGCCGGGCACGTGGTACGCCCGGAAGGTCGGGTCGATGACCTGCAGCAGGCCCTTCGACGGGGTTCCGGCCAGGGCGTTGGAGTCCCACAGGTTGACGGCCCGCGGGTTGCCGGACGACTCGCGCAGGATGTTGCGGTGGATGGAGTCGTAGCTGCCGGGGATGCCGTGCTGCGCCATGACGGACAGCGCCTCGCGGATCCAGCCGTCGAGGTTGTCCGGGTACACGGTCGCGGCACCGGCGGCGGACGTCGTGACGGCGGTGGGGGCGGCGGGCGCGGCGGAGGCGGTGGTGGCGCCGGCCAGCGGGAGGGCGATCGCCGCGACGCCGGCGACGGCGACGGAGCGCAGGAGGCGGGAGTGGCCGAAGCGGCGGAGCGGACCGGATGCGGTCATGTCTGTGTTCCTCTCCTACGCCTGCGAGGTGAGCTGTCGGGTTC
>NZ_LIRG01000838.1 GCF_001419695.1 Streptomyces prasinopilosus | reverse complement strand
GTCACGGGGGCCGGCGGTGCCGGGCACGTGCACCGCCAGCCCCCGTGACGCGTGCGCAACGCTCCGTTAATCGAACCCGAACTCCCGGACAACGGACCGTTTTCGGCCAAGTTTATGACGCGGTCCTGACAACAACCGCGGTCGCCTGCCACTCTTCCCACGGCCCCCGCACGGCAACCCCACCGCGTCACCGCACCGCCGTGCCCCGGCCGCCGCTCCAGCACAGCGGCGCGCGGTACCGCGCGCCGCCCTGTTCTGCCCGGCCGGCTCACCAGCCGGCCGGTCTCCCCCGGCCGCACAGCCCGCGGCCCGCAGAAGGAGTCAGTGTTGAGAAGCAGCTCCTCCCACAGACGCACCCCCCTCTCCACGCGCCGCACCGCCGCGGTCGCCCTCGCCGGGGTCGCCGCCCTGGTCGCCACGGCCGTGCAGGCCGGCAGCGCCACCGCGGCCCCGGACCCCGCCCCGGCCGCCGCCGGGGCGAAGCCCGCCGCGGAGTCGGTCCGGCTCACCCCCGCCCAGCGCGCCGAGCTGATCCGCGAGGCGAACGCCACCAGGGCGGCCACCGCCGAGGACCTCGGCCTGGGCGCCAAGGAGGAACTCGTCGTCCGTGACGTCCTCAAGGACCGCGACGGCACCGTCCACGTCCGCTACGAGCGCACCTACGACGGCCTGCCCGTCCTCGGCGGCGACCTCGTGGTGCAGGGCGAGAGGCCGGGCGAGACCGAGTCGGTCGTCAAGGCCACCCGGACCGCGGTGAAGCCCGCCACCACCACGGCCGCGATATCCGCCGGCAAGGCGGAGCGGCAGGCGCTGGCCGCCGCGAAGGCCGAGGACGCCCAGAGCCCCGACGTCGACGGCGCACCCCGCAAGGTCGTCTGGGCCGCGGACGGAACACCGGTCCTCGCCTACGAGACGGTCGTCGGCGGACTCCAGCACGACGGCACCCCGCAGGAGCTGCACGTCGTCACCGACGCCACCACGGGCGAGAAGCTGTACGAGTGGCAGGCCGTCCAGAACGGAACCGGTCACACCGTCTACAGCGGCACCGTCGACCTGACCACCACCCGGTCCGGGACGTCGTACAACCTCACCGACGGGGCGCGCGGCAACCACAAGACCTACAACCTGAACCGCGGCACCTCCGGCACCGGCACGCTGTTCTCCGGCTCCGACGACGTCTGGGGCAACGGCACCGCGTCCAACCTGGAGTCGGCGGCCGCCGACGCCCACTACGGGGCCGCGCTGACCTGGGACTACTACAAGAACGTGCACGGCCGCAACGGCATCCGCGGAAACGGCGTGGCCGCCTACTCCCGGGTCCACTACGGCAACAACTACGTCAACGCCTTCTGGTCGGACAGCTGCTTCTGCATGACCTACGGCGACGGGTCGGGCAACGCCAACCCGCTCACCTCGATCGACGTGGCCGCGCACGAGATGACCCACGGCCTCACCTCGAACACCGCCGGCCTGCGCTACAGCGGGGAGTCCGGCGGCCTCAACGAGGCGACCAGCGACATCTTCGGCGCGACCGTGGAGTTCTACGCCAACAACCCCTCGGACGTCGGCGACTACCTCATCGGCGAGGAGATCAACATCCGGGGCAACGGCACCCCGCTGCGCTACATGGACAAGCCGAGCAAGGACGGCTCGTCCAAGGACTCCTGGTACTCCGGGCTCGGCTCGATCGACGTGCACTACTCCTCGGGCCCCGCGAACCACTTCTTCTACCTGCTGAGCGAGGGCAGCGGCGCCAAGACCATCAACGGCGTCAGCTACAACTCGCCCACCTCGGACGGGCTGCCGGTCACCGGCATCGGCCGCGCCAAGGCGGAGAAGATCTGGTTCCGCGCGCTGACCACCAAGTTCACCTCGACCACCAACTACGCCGGCGCCCGCACCGGCACCCTGGCGGCGACCGGTGAGCTGTACGGCACGAGCAGCGCCGAGTACAAGGCGGTGCAGAACGCCTGGGCCGCCGTCAACGTCGGCGCCCGCGCCGCCGGCTGAGGCCGCGGTCCCGGGCGGGCAAAAGGCCCGGGGCACCGGCCGCCCGAACGGCTGAGGGCCCGCCCTCCCGCAGGCCCGCCGCACGGGTGAAGGGGCGCCCGCGCCGGAGGATCGGACTCCGGCGCGGGCGCCCCGGCGTCACGGGTCCCGCGGACCGCCCTACTCTTGGGTCCCATGTCTTCGGCGGACTTCACCTACGACCACGTCGGCGCGACCCGCGAACCGGGTTCCTGCCCTCCCGGCTTCCATCCCCTGCACGTCCGCACCCGCCTCGGCGAGGGCGAAGCGGTCTTCCGCCAGGGTGCGGAGGCGGTCCTCACCTGGGAGCTGCACCGGGCCCTGGGAGTCGGTTTCGACGCCTCCGCCGACCGTGCGGCGCCCGGCGTCGACGTCACCGTCACGCTCGCCGGAGTGGTCCGGGCGCCCTGCCGGGTGGTCTGGACGGTGGAGGAGCACCGCAGAGCCGGCTGGGCCTACGGCACGCTGCCCGGCCATCCGGAGTGCGGCGAGGAGTCCTTCGTCGTGGACCGCACCGGCGACGGGACGGTGTGGCTGACCGTCTCGGCGTTCAGCAGGCCGGCCAGGTGGTACACCCGTGCGGCCGGCCCGGCCGCGCGCGGGCTGCAGCAGGCCTACGCCCGCCGCTGCGGCACGGTCCTGCGCCGCCTGGCGACGGAGGGCCTCGAGGAGTTCTGAGGCCCTCCGCACCACCCGCCTCCCACTGCTCCCGCCGCCCCGTCCGGCGTCACCGCATCAGCAGCCCCGCGGTCCCC
>NZ_LIRG01000837.1 GCF_001419695.1 Streptomyces prasinopilosus | reverse complement strand
CGAGGCCGGCCTCGACCTCCTCGGCGACCTGGTCGAACGCGGGCTCGCCGCCGCGCCGGGCGGCTTCGCGCCGCTCGCGCTCCTCCGCCGCGCGGGCGCTGCGCACCCGGTCGACGGCCCGCCGGTGGGCGAGGGTGAGCACCCAGGCCAGCGCGCTGCCCCGGCCGGGGTCGAACCGGGCGGCGGAGCGCCAGAGTTCGAGCAGCACCTCCTGGACGACCTCCTCCGACTGGGCGGGGTCGCGCACCACTCTGCGCACCAGCCCGTACACCGGCCCGGACACCAGGCCGTACAGCGTGTCGAACGCCTTCTGGTCGCCCCCCGCCACCCGCACCAGAAGCTCGTCCGCCTCCAACGCGCACCCCCCTCTCCCGGCCCTTGCGGGCCACCCGGCCTCCCGGAGCGTCCGCGGCGAGCGCGCCTCCGGAAGGGAAGTACGGATCAGCGGACCGGAAACGCGGGTCGAACAGCGGGAAACACCACGGGCTTTCCGGCGCGGCGGGCCCGTCGGGACGGTCACGGCCGGTTCGGCGGCCGCGCGGCCCGGCGCCGCGAGCGGCGCCCTCGACGTTCCGGCGGGCGCGGGCCTCCTCCCACCGGGACCAGCGCCACCGGAGCGCACGCCCGGCGGGAGAACGGCGTCGGAGGGGGGAGGCGCGGGAGCCCGTGCGCGCCGCGTCGGGCCCGGCGCCGTTCCCGGGGACGCGCGCGGAGGAGACCCCGGCGGGCGGGGTCTCCTCCTCTCCTTCCGGTGCGGCGGCCGCTCCCCGGGCGGTGAGGGCTTCGGCGGTGGGGGTGACGTGGCGTCGGGGGAGCCGCCCGTGAGGAGGGCGGCTCCCCGGGCGGGTCAGACCGCGTTGTCGAACGCCGGGAGGTAGCCGCCGGACTGGCCGGCCGCCTTCGGGTGGTAGGACTCGCCGATGTTGGTCCAGTTCACGCTGTGCAGCCAGGAGCTGCCGGAGCAGATCTCGTGGCCGGTGAACGGGGAGCGCACGTCGGCGAAGGTGAAGCCGTGGGCGTTGACGCGCTGGGCGGTGGTGCTGTTGAGGAGGTCGGACGCGTTGTTGATCGCCGTCCGCTTGGCTTCGGAGAGGCCGACGCAGGTGGCGCCGAGCTTGTAGAAGCGGGGGTAGCCGAGGACGACGACCTTCGCGTTCGGGGCCCGGTCGCGGATGGCCGAGTAGACGTTGTCGAGCTTGCCGGGCAGCGTCGAGGTGACGTAGGACCGCGCGGTGTTGATCCGGGAGATGCAGGTGCTCTCGGACTGGAGCACACAGGTCGTCATGACGTCGGCGAAGCCCGCGTCGTTGCCGCCGACGCTGATCGAGACGAGACCGGTGGCCGTGCTGAGCGGGCCGAGCTGCGACGCCAGAACTTCATCCGTTCGGGCGCCCGAGCAGGCAGTGAAGTGGAAGGACGAGGGGGAGTTGCCGGCCGCCCAGAGGGCGGGGTAGGACTTCGTGCTCTGTTTGCAGGCGCCGCTGGAGCTGGTGTAGCTGCCCGCTCCGACGCCGGAGGAGTAGGAGTCGCCGAGCGCGACGTAGCCGCCGGCGGCGGCCTGTGGGGACGCGTGCGCCGCGGTCGCCCCGGTGAGGGCGGTGGTCACGGCGAGGAGGATGGAACCGAGAAGGACGGAAAGCCGGGAACGTCTCATGGAACCTCCCTTTAGCAGGATCTCTGCCACAACCTTCATAGCGACTACGCGCGTTGACTGGAAGTGTCCATGCCAAAAACATTGACCACTCCTCACGTCCTCCGCACCTCGTTCACCACGCAACCACCGAGCAACCGCCCGGCGTCCACCGCCGGATCACCACGGGCCGTCAGGAGGCGCTCCCCGGGCCGTAGCCGACTTCCCGTCAGAGTGCCACGGGGCCGCCGCCGGACCGCCACCCTCGACCACCGGAACATCTGTTCAATCCCGGACCAATTCAGGCCCAAGGGCCGTTCCGCCCTTGACGCCCACAACGGGCTGCGTCAGATTGAAGCCCGGCATCCGGCACTTCGGGGGGAAAAGTCGGCCCTGCGGACCGTCCTCGCCCGCACGCCTCCTCGCACAAGCCACCACCGCGCGGCCGGAGCCGCACGGCCGGGGACCCCCGGCCGGAACCGACCGACCGTCCCCGAGGCGCGGTTGCATCCGTACCCCGCGTCGGCATGCTGGTGTCCGGGAGGGCGGACGGAGAGGCGCGTAACAGTCAAACCGTCAAGAACGTGAGTCCTGCTTTCAGGTCTTGCCATACGGGTTCAACCGTCAATACCGTCATACATTGCAGTACATCTCACCCGCATCGGTCCGTCGGCAAGCGGCTCCAGGGGAGGGCTCGGGACCGCGGCGTACCGGCGCGGGGCGCGGTAGGGGGGTGCCGCGCCCGGTGGCCGCAAGGAGCACCGGGCCGGGCCGCGCGGTCGGCCGGTGTGTGCTGCGGCCGGCCAGTTTTGCCAGCTCACCCGGCGTGCACGGGGCTTCTTCGCGCCGTGCGCGGGTGAGAACCCCCCTTTCGAACCGGACGAACAGCCGGGCCGCCCGGGGGCGGGCGGCCCGCCGGACGAGAGGGACCAGACTCATGAGTTCCGTTCTGCAGCCGGCGACCGCGGACCAGGATCCGCCGGCCACCGGCACGTACCGGCCCGTCTCCTCGCACCTGGCCATCGCGCCACCGGTGAGCGTGGTGATACCGGCCATGAACGAGGCGGAGAACCTGCCGTACGTCTTCAAGACGCTTCCCGACTGGATCCACGAAGTGGTCCTGGTCGACGGCAACTCCACCGACGGCACCGTCGAAGTGGCCCGCGAGCTGTGGCCGGACGTCAAGGTCGTCGAACAGCGCGGCAAGGGCAAGGGGGACGCCCTGAACACCGGGTTCCAGGCCTGCACCGGCGACATCATCGTGATGGTCGACGCGGACGGCTCGGCGGACGGCAACGAGATCGTGTCGTACGTCTCCGCCCTCGTCTCGGGCGCGGACTTCGCCAAGGGGTCCCGCTTCGCCAACGGCGGCGGCACCGACGACATGACCTTCGTCCGCAGACTCGGCAACCGGATCCTGTGCGGTGCCGTCAACCGCAAGTTCGGTGCCCGCTACACCGATCTCTGCTACGGCTACAACGCGTTCTGGCGGCACTGCCTGGACAAGATCGACCTCGACTGCACCGGTTTCGAGGTCGAGACCCTGATGAACATCCGGGTCGTCAAGGCCGGGCTGAGAGTGCAGGAGATACCGAGCCACGAGTACCTGCGCATCCACGGCACGAGCAACCTGCGGGCCGTGCGGGACGGGTTCCGCGTCCTCGGCGTGATCCTCGGGGAGCGTTCCAACCGGCGTGCGCTGCGCCGCCGCCCGCACCGCTCCCCGCTGCTCGGCACGGTCCGGGGGAAGGCGTCTTGAACGAGCCCGGCACCACGGGGGCTCCGGGTGCGCCGGGCGTCTTCGACGCGCCCGGCGCACCCGGGATCTCGGTCGTGATCTGCGCCTACACCGAGGACCGCTGGGAGGACGTCCTCGCGGCGGTCGCCTCGGTGCGGGCGCAGTCCCGGCCGGCCCTGGAGATCCTCCTGGTCGTGGACCACAACGAGGTCCTACTGGACCGGCTGGCCGAGGAGTACCGGGACACCGACGACGTACGGGTGCTCGCCAACGCGGGCCCCCGCGGCCTGTCCGCGGGACGCAACACCGGCATCGCCGCCTCCCGCGGCGGGATCGTCGCGTTCCTCGACGACGACGCCGTGGCCGAACGCGACTGGCTCGGGCACTTCGCCGCGGCGTACGCCGATCCGCGCGTGCTGGCGGTCGGCGGCCGCACCGAACCCCTCTGGGCGTCGGGGCGGCGCCCCCGCTGGTTCCCCGAGGAGTTCGACTGGGTCGTGGGCTGCACCTACCGGGGGCTGCCCCCCGGACGCGTACGGGTGCGCAACGTCCTCGGCGGCAACGCCTCCTTCCGGCGCACCGCCTTCGACGCGGCGGGCGGTTTCGCCACCGGGATCGGACGGGACGGGAACGAGCGCCCGCTGGGCGGGGAGGAGACGGAGCTGTGCATCCGCCTCGGCCGCGCCCGGCCCGACGCGGTCCTGCTGATCGACGACCGCGCGGTGATCCACCACCGGGTGCCCGAGGCACGGGAGCGGTTCCGCTACTTCCGCGCCCGCACCTACGCCGAGGGGCTGTCCAAGGCGCTGGTGGCGCGCAGCGTCGGCGCCGGTAAGGGACTGGAGTCGGAACGCCGGTACACCGCGCGGGTGCTGCCGGCCGGAGTGGCGCGGGGACTGCGGGACGCCCTGCTGGCCCGGCCGGGCGGCGCGGGCCGCG
>NZ_LIRG01000836.1 GCF_001419695.1 Streptomyces prasinopilosus | reverse complement strand
GCACGACCCGGTCGCGCCGGTCCGGCGGGGCGTGCGGTGGCCGTCGGCGCGGCCCCCGGCCCGGCGCGACCGGGTCGTGCGGAGGGTCGGGCCGTCGCGGTGCGACCGGGTGTGCGGCGGGACCGCCGGACCGGCCACCGCACGCCGTCGCCCGCCGTCGCGCACCGCCGTGCGGGGTGGTCCGCGGGCCGCGCACGGGCCGGATCAGCCCCGGATGAGGGCCAGGGCCTCGTCGCGGATCCTGGCCATGGTGGCCTGGTCGCGGGCCTCCGCGTTCAGGCGGAGGAGGGGTTCCGTGTTGGAGGGGCGGACGTTGAACCACCAGTCGGCGGCGGTGACGGTGAGGCCGTCCAGTTCGTCCAGGGTGATGCCGTCGCGGCCCTCGTAGGCGGCCCTGATCGCGGCGAGGCGGGCCGCCTGGTCGTCGACCGTGGAGTTGATCTCGCCGGAGCCCGCGTAGCGGTCGTACTGGTCGACCAGGGCGGACAGGGTGCCCTGCTGGCCGCCGAGGGCGGCGAGGACGTGCAGGGCGGCGAGCATGCCCGTGTCGGCGTTCCAGAAGTCACGGAAGTAGTAGTGCGCCGAGTGCTCGCCACCGAAGATCGCGCCGCTGGTTGCCATCTCGGCCTTGATGAAGGAGTGGCCCACCCGGGTGCGCACTGGTGTGCCGCCGTTCTCCTCGACGACCTCCGGCACCGACCAGGAGGTGATCAGGTTGTGGATGACCGTGCCCTTGCCCCCGTTGCGGGCGAGTTCGCGGGCGGCGACCAGGGCGGTGATCGCGGACGGGGGGACCGGCTCGCCGCGCTCGTCGACGACGAAGCAGCGGTCGGCGTCGCCGTCGAAGGCGAGGCCGAGGTCGGCGCCCTCCTCGCGGACCCGCTGCCGCAGGTCGACGAGGTTGGCCGGGTCGAGCGGGTTGGCCTCGTGGTTCGGGAAGGTGCCGTCGAGTTCGAAGTACATCGGGACGACGGTGAGCGGCAGGCCGGCCAGGACGGCGGGGACGGTGTGCCCGCCCATGCCGTTGCCCGCGTCGACGACGACCTTCAGGGGCCGGACGGAGGTCAGGTCGACGAGGGAGCGCAGGTGTGCCGCGTAGTCGTCCAGCGTCTCGCGCCGGGTGACGGTTCCCGCCGTGACGGCCGACTCGGGGACGCCCGACTCGCTCCACTTCTCGACGAGTTCGCGGATCTCCGTCAGGCCCGTGTCCTGGCCGACGGGCGCGGCGCCCGCGCGGCACAGCTTGATGCCGTTGTACCGGGCCGGGTTGTGCGAGGCGGTGAACATCGCGCCGGGCAGGTCCAGGGCGCCGGAGGCGTAGTAGAGCTGGTCCGTGGAGCAGAGGCCGATCTCGGTCACGTCGACGCCCTGGGCCGCGGCGCCGCGGGCGAAGGCGCCCGACAGGCCGGGCGAGGAGGGCCGCATGTCGTGTCCGGTGACGAGGGCGCTCGCCCCGGTCACGCGCGCGAAGGCGGCGCCGAAGAGTTCGGCCAGGGACTCGTCCCACTGGTCGGGGACGACCCCGCGCACGTCGTACGCCTTGACGATCTGTGACAGATCAGCAGTCACGGCCAGCCCTTCCGGAGATCCTGTCGATCAGCACAAACTACCCGCAGGGGGTGACGCTCCGCTGCGGGCGGTCCCGTGGTGACCGGCCGGCTCGCGTCCGGCGGCGGCCGGCGCGGGCCGCGGCCGGTGGCGGCCGGGCGGTTTCACGGACGCCGCCTCCGTCAGGGCAGCATCCAGCCGAGCACGAAGGTGCTCTGCCCCACCACGATCAGGCACATGACGAGCAGCAGGCCGAGGCTCCAGGGCAGCACCTTGCGCAGCAGGTCCCCTTCCCTGCCCGCCAGTCCGACGGCGGCGCAGGCGATGGCGAGGTTCTGCGGCGAGATCATCTTGCCGAGGACACCGCCCGAACTGTTCGCGGCCGCGAGCAGGTCGGGCGACAGTCCGGACTCCCGTGCGGCGGTCACCTGGAGGGCCCCGAAGAGCGCGTTGGCCGAGGTGTCCGAGCCGGTGACGGCGACGCCGAACCAGCCGAGGACGGGTGACAGGAAGGCGAGCCCGGCCCCGGCGGCGGCCACGGCGTAGCCGATCGTCGCCGCCTGTCCGGAGAGGTTCATGACGTAGGCGAGCGCCAGGACGGAGGTCACCGTGAGGATCGCGAACCGCAGTTCGCGCACGG
>NZ_LIRG01000835.1 GCF_001419695.1 Streptomyces prasinopilosus | reverse complement strand
TGGAGGACCTGGCCCGCCGGGCGGGCATGAGCTCGCGGCATCTGGGCCGCCGGTTCAGGGCCGTGACCGGCACCACTCCGCTGCGGTGGCTGCTGACCCAGCGGATCCGGCGGGCCAGGTCCTCCACCGTCAGGGGCCGGTCGAGCCGTTCCAGCACCCAGGGGAACAGTCCGGCCAGCGCGTGGTCGTCCCGGTCGGGCACCGGTGCGGCGACGAACTGGGCCTGCCCTCCCGCCCGGTGAGGGGGCACCACCAGACGGCGGGCGACCGCGTTGGCGATCGCCGCGCCGTGGTCGCGGCGCACCAGGTGCAGGCACAGGTCCATCGCGGCCGCCTTGCCCGCGGAGGTGAGCACGCTGCCGTTGTCGACGTAGAGCACGTCCGGGTCGACCTCGGCCCCGGGACAACGGGCGGCCAGTGCCCCGGTGTGCGCCCAGTGCGTGGTCGCACGCCGGCCGTCCAGCAGTCCGGCGGCCGCCAGCACGAACGCCCCCGTGCACAGGGAGGCCACCCGCGCCCCCGCCTCGTGGGCCGCGCGCACCGCGTCGACCAGCTCGGCGGGCGGCTCCGCGTCGACGTCGGCCCACCCGGGGACGATCACCGTGCCGGCGTACGGAAGCCGGTCGAGCCCGTGGTCCGGCTCCAGCCGGAACCGCCCGAACCGTACGGCCCCCGGCCCGCAGACGACGAGGCGGTACCAGGGAACGGCCACGCCGGACGGAGCCGTGCCGAACACCTCGTGCGCCACGGACAGTTCGAAGTGCAGCATCCCGTCGGTGACGGCGAGCGCGACGGTCCCCACCGGGCCTGCGGACCTCATGTCCGGAAGTGTACGGCCCATGTCGTTCCGGACACTCGCGCCAACTACCCGAGCACAGAAAGATATTGACGACCGATCAAGCGGAAAAGCACGGGGGGAACGATGGGGACGGGAACGGAATCCGGGCGCACGGTGGCGGTCTTCGGCGCCTACGGGCACACCGGGCGCTTCGTGATGGCGGAGCTGCGGGACCGGGGATACGTCCCGCTCCCGTCCGGCCGCGACGCCGCCAAGCTGAGGGAACTCGCGGCCTCCCACCCGGGCCCCGGCCCCCGCACGGCTTCGGCCGACGACCCGGCCTCACTCGACCGCGCCCTGTCCGGCGCGGCCGCCGTCGTCAACTGCGCCGGCCCCTTCGCCTCCACCGCCGCCCCGTTGATCGAGGCGGCCCTGCGCGCCGGGATCCCGTACGTGGACGTGGCGGCCGAGGTCGAAGCGAACCTCGACACGTTCACGCACTACACGGACCGCGCCCGCGCCGCGGACACGGTGGTGCTCCCCGCGATGGCCTTCTACGGCGGCCTCGGCGACCTCCTGGTCACCACGGCGATGGGCGACTGGACGACGGCCGACGAGGCGCACGTCGCGTACGGCCTGAGCGGCTGGCACCCCACCCCCGGGACCCGCGCCGCGGGCGCGGTCTCCCGCAGGCGCAGGCAGGGCCGCCGCGCCGTCCACCGCAACGGCGCGCTGGAGTACCGCGACGACGCCCCGCCCACCCTGAAATGGACCTTCCCCGAACCGCTCGGGGTCCGCTCCGTGATCGGGGAGTTCACCATGGCCGACGTCGTCACCGTCCCCAGCCACCTGCGCATCCCCGACGTACGCACCCACATGACGGTCGAGGCGGCCGGGGACCTCGCCTCCCCCGACACCCCGGCGCCGATCGCGTCCGACGCACGCGGCCGGTCCGACCAGACCTTCCTCGTCGACGCCGTCGTGCGCTCCGGCGGCGAGGAGCGCCGCGCCGCGGCGAGCGGCCGCGACATCTACGCCGTCACCGCGCCCCTCGTGGTGGAAGCGGTCCACCGCATCCTCACCGGCCGCACCCGGACGACCGGCGTCGCCTCGGCCGGCGCCCTCTTCGACGCCCCGGACTTCCTGGACGCCCTGTCCGCCCACCTCACCGTCACCCGCTGACGGGACACCCGGAGCCGGACTCCCCCGCACGCCGGCACGCCCGCTGTACAGCGTGGCGAGGCCCTCGGGACCGGAGGCGGGGACCGCCGTCGCCCCTCCCGCCGGAAGCGGGCCGGCGGCCTGCTCGCCCTACCGGGCCGGGGACGCCCCACCGGCCGCCGCGGGACGACGGCGGACCAGCACGCGCGTGATGCCACCGTCGTCCTCCTCGATGTCCCGGACGTACTCGAACCCGATCCTGCCCAGCAGCACCAGGGACGCCTCGTTCGGCGCGGCCACGGTGGCGTGCACCTCGCCCAGCCCGAGGGCGCCGAAGCCGTGGGCGACGAGCGCCTCCGCCACCTCGGTCCCCAGCCCGGACCCCCACGCCGAGGGCGCCAGGGCGTAGACGATCTCGTGCCCCCCGACGGCTTCCGTCGGCTTGATCTCGGCGTGCCCGACCAGGACCCCGCCGCGCCGGACGGCCCAGACGTCGAACAGCTCCCGCGCGTAGACGTTCGTGAAGATCCGCCCGAACAACGCCCGGTCCGCCGCCTCGGAAGCGGGACCGTCCCCCATCCACCGCGACACCCTCGGATCCTGGAACAGCGCGACGAAGTCCTCTTCGTCCTCGGGCGTGTACGGCTCCAGGACCAGCCGCTCGGTGCGCAGAGAAGGAGTCACGGACGGCGACGCTACCCACGCGCCTTCCTCACCGGCAACCCACTTTCCCCTGCGCGGACGGCGCCCGGCCGCTCGTCGCCTCCCCGTACGTGAGGGCCGGTCCCGCAGCCTGCCCCGGCTCCTGCGCGCACTGGACACGCCCGGTGCCCGTGAGGTCCGGTCCCGGCAGGAGGGGACGGCAAGACGACCGTCGCCCGCCGAGTCCTCTTTTCCAGGAGCGAGGGATGTGCCCGCGGGCCGGTGGGAAGAGGGTCAGTGGATGATCGGGGACACCGGAGGGGCGGTACCGCGAAGGGCGTGTACGGCGGTTCGCGCTGCTCGCTCCACCGTGGAGATGCCGTGGGACATGCTCGGGCTGCCGTGGGAGAGGACGACGACGTAGAACGTGCTCCCGTGTGCTGCGACCCGCCCCATGCTGTTGATCGCCCAGCGTTGTGAGTGGGAGCGCTGGACCCAGCCGTTCTTGAGCTGCCAACGGCTGCCTTCCGCGGATATCCCCCAGTCCTGGTCCGCGTCGATCCGGCCCATGAAGGTCTGGATCAGGCGGCGTGAGGCTTCGCTGAGCGGAGAAGGACCGGCGAACACGGTCTTCAGCAGGGTGAGTTGGTCCGCCGCGGTGGTGCGGGTGAGGCCCCAGTGCGTACCCGGTCCCGCCTGGGTGGAGGTCAGCCCCAGGACCTTGTTGGCGGCGGCGAGTCCCGGGCCGCCGCCGATACGTCGCCACAGGGCGCCCGCGGAGTCATTGTCGCTGCTCCGGATCATCGAGGCGGCGGTGGACGTCTCCCACGGGGTGAGCGACCGCCCTTCGCGCTGGGCGCGCAGCAGCAGTGCCGCCAGGATGTTCACCTTCGCCAGGCTCGCGGTGATGTGCGTCTGCGAGCCGTGCACCATCCGCCGGCCGGTCCCGGGCTCCAGAACGGCGACCGACACCCGGGTGCCGCTCTGTGCGCGAATCGGTTCGAGCAGACGGGTGAGCGCGTTGTCCGCATCCGTCGGGGCCGGCGTCCGCGTGTCGGGGAATCCCGGCGGCGCTTGGGCCGGCTTGCTGTGCGCCGGCATCAAAGGCGTCTGGTTCCGTACCGGGGGATGTCCGCCCCGGCCACCGGTTGCGGTGTGACCGGCGGCGAAGCAGCCCGTGAGCAGCGCGCCCGCTGCCGAGCACGCCAGCACCAGCCGTATCCACTCCCGCCGTACGCAGGCCTTGCCGCGTCCGCTCGGGCCGGGCGGGACAGGCCGGTTCCCCGTTCCGCGGGGTGGACGGGCGGCATCACTCGGACTCATCGGGAACCTCGATCACACAGGCGGGAGACAACCGGAGGGAAGATCACGCCACAGTCTTTTCCGGGGTGAGGCGCGCCGCATCCTGAGATGATCACCCCCGAAAGGCGTAACGCACTCATGGCGGAAACCGCCTGACGGCCCTTTGGGAAGAAGCGAAGGCCCGTCCCCCGCGGCCCCGCGC
>NZ_LIRG01000834.1 GCF_001419695.1 Streptomyces prasinopilosus | reverse complement strand
CCACCCCCGAGACCGGGACGGGCGCGCGCCACAGTGGGGGTGGTACGCGCCCGTCCCGGCGTCGGGGGTGGGGAGCAGGTCAGCGCAGGCGGCCCGCTCCCGCTCCGCGCCCGACCAGCGCCGGCACCGCCTGCGGCCGGTCGACGTCGGCGCGCAGGGCGGGCGTCCAGCCGGCGCCGGAGCGGAGGGGCGCCTCGGGGTTCTCCGCGTTGTGCACGGCGATCAGGTCGACCCCCTTGCCGTTGACGAGGTTGTCGCGCGCGGTGAGCGGGGAGTCGTTCCACCGCTTGAGGATCTTGGCCGGGCCGACGCCCTTCGGCAGGGTGAACGCGTTGTGCTCGGCGACGAGCCGGGACTCCTTGCCGATGCCGAAGCTGTAGCCGTAGCCCGCGTCGGCCACGAAGTGGTTGTTGTAGACGTCGACCTGCCCGAAGCGCACCCGCGGCGCGCGTTCGACCAGCTTCGAGAACAGGTTGTGGTGGAAGGTCGCCTTCAGCTTGCCCCGGTCGCCGGCGGCCGTGGACTCGCCGTCGCTGTTGCCGATCAGGATCGTCTTGTCGTGCTCGGTGAAGACGTTCCAGGAGGCGGTGACGTAGTCGGCGCCGCGGACGATGTCCAGTTCGCCGTCGTGCTGCTGGTACAGCATCCCGAAGTGGACGGGGGCCGCGCTGTCGGGGTGCTCGCCGTCGGTGAAGGTGTTGTGGTCCAGCCAGACGTGGGTGGAGTTGTACACGACGGCGGTGTCGTACTCGGAGTTCCAGTTGCCCCGGTCGCCGTCGGTCGGGTCCCACTGCGGGAAGCAGTCGAGGGGGCTCTCGAGGGTGAGGTTGCGGACGATGACGTTGTCGACGTCCTTGATCTGCAGGCTGGCGCCCTTGAACCCGGCGTTCTTCCCGATGCCGATGATCGTGGTGTTGGCGGGGACGTTCGCCTTGATGGCGGCGTTCTGGTTGGCCGCGGAGATCCTGCGCAGGCCCTCGGGACTGTCGTCGGGCTCGTCGCTCAGGTCCTGTTCCAGGCCCCAGGTCTCGGGCGCGTACTTCTCCAGGTAGGCGTCGAGGTCGTAGCCGGGGGCGGCGAGCGAGTCGCAGCCGGCGGAGACCGCGTCGATGGTCCCCCGCACCTTGATGATCTTCGGCGCGCTGCCGCCGTCCGCCAGGGCCGCCTTGAACCCGGCCCAGTCGCTGACGGTGTGGACGTGCTCGGCGGTGGCGGCGGCGCCCCCGGTGGTGCCGGTGCCGTGGGACGCCCAGCCGTCGTTCGCGCCGAGCGTCTGGCGGGCGGGGTCGCGGTGCTGGCCGGGGTGGTGGCCGAGGTGGCCGCCGTGTGCCTGGGCGCCGGTTCCGGTCAGGGCCAGGACGAGGGCGGTGCAGCCGGCCAGCGCGGCGGCCTTCGTGACGGCATGGGCATGCCATTCGTGTCTGCTCGGGGTGCGGGTCATGGTGCGGGTCTCCCTGTGTCTGGTTGCGTCGGTGTCGCGGACCGCCGTGCGCTCCGCCCGTGTGCCTCGCGCCGTGCCCCACACGGTGCGTACGCGGCGGGGCGGGCGGCGGGTCACCCGGTGCGCGCGGCGGGTCGGGCGGTGGTGCCGCCGTCCGGCCAGGTGATCCAGGACTCGGGGATCACCTCGTCCAGCCGGCGCACGTCCCGCGGCGCGAGCACCCGGGTGCGCAGCAGCTCCCGGGCGACCAGCCGCGCCACGGCGATGGCGCCGGGCGGGTTGAAGTGCGTGTTGTCCTGCTCGGTCGCCGTCCAGTTGAAGTACTTCTTCGTCTCCTCGGCCCCGAGTTCCTGCCACAGCGCCAGTGACAGGGCCTGGATGTCGAGCAGCGCGGCCCCCTCCCGCCGCGCCAGCGCCCGCATCGCCGCCGGGTAGTCGCCGTGGCTCGGCACGGCGGCGCCGCCCGCGTCGAACCTCCGGCGTTCCACGGGGGTGGCCAGTACGGGCCGTGCCCCGTGGGCCCTGGCCCCGTCGACGTACAGCCGCAGGTACTCCCGGTACGTCGTCCAGGGCTCGGTGTAGCGGGCCGGGTCGGTGGCCTTCTGGTCGTTGTGCGCGAACTGGATCAGCAGGAGGTCGCCGGGCCGGACGGCGGCGAGGATCGCGTCCAGCCGCCCCTCGTCGGCGAAGCTCTTCGCACTCCTGCCGTTCACGGCGTGGTTGGCGACCTCGAGGCCGGGGCGGAGCAGGAAGGGGAGCGCCGTGCCCCACCCGGTCTCGGGGGCGGCGTCGGCGTCCTTGGGGGCCGCGGTGGAGTCCCCGGCGATGTGGAGGGTGCGGGGGCGGGGACGCCCCGTGGCGGCCCGGGCGGTGCCGGTCACGGCGAGGGCGAGGGGAAGGCCGAGAGCGGCGGCGGATACCTGTCTGCGAGTGAGCGACACGAGCCTGTGCCTTTCAGCAAGGGTCCGAAAGGGGCGCCCGTGGGGGCGCGGGACTGTCCCTGTGTGCGGGCCGCGGCCGGGCGGGCGCGGCCGGTCGCGGGGGCGGCCCGGGGCCCGGAGGGGACGGGCCGCCCCGCGGTGTCGCCGGATGCGGCTCAGGCCATCTGCTCCTGCCACTCGGCCTGGGCCTCGTTCAGCTGCTCGGCCAGGTTGTCGAGGAAGTCCTCGGCACTCATGTCCCCGAGCAGCACCTTCTGGAAGTTGGGCTCGTTGTCGGCCTTGGAGATGGTGTTCCAGTCGGGCAGGTAGTACGGCAGCTGGACGATCGTCGTCGACCCGTCGCTCAGCGCGTCCGCCGCCAGCTTCGTCGGCTCCGCCTTCTGGATCCAGTCGTCCTTGGCGGCGTCGAGGTTGGCCGGCACCTGTCCGGCGGACTCGTTGAACTTCGAGTTGGCCTCGGCCGAGACCGCGTACTCGATGAACTTCCAGGCGGCGTCCTTGTTCTTGGAGCTCTGGAACACGCCGAGCCCGTCGACCGGGTTGGAGACCTGGACCCGGGCCCCGTCGGGTCCGGTCGGCTGCGGGATGCCGCGGAACTTGTCGGCGCCGAACGCCTTCACGTGGTCCTGGTACGAGCCGAGGTTGTGGTTGAGCATGCCGATGGTGCCCGAGTCCCACTGCGCGACCATCTTGGTGAAGTCGTTGTTCAGGTCGGCGGCGGGAGTGGCCTTCTTGAACAGGCCCGCGTACTTCTCCAGGGCCTCGACGTTCTTCGGGTCGTTGACCGTGGTCTTCTCCCCGGTGGAGTCCCAGAACGTGGTGATGCCGGACTGGCCGTACATCGCGTCCAGGGCCTGGGCGATGGAGCCGGCGCCGCCCCGGATGGTGTAGCCGAACTCGTTCTTGCCCTTGTTGCTGAGCTTGTCCGCGGCCTTGAAGAAGCGGTCCCAGGTGGTCGGCTCCTCGAGGCCGGCCTTCTCGAACAGGTCGGTGCGGTAGTAGAGGACGCCGTTGTTCGCGGAGGTGGGGATCGAGTACAGCTTGTCGTCCCCGCCGCCGGCGGCCCGCAGCGACTCGACCATGTCCTTGTTCAGCTTGCCCTCGAGGGACGACCCGCCCAGCCGGTCGTCCAGCGGGTCGACCGCGTTCTGGGCGGCGAAGCCGGCGAGCATCGACGCGCTGATGCCTCCGACGTCCGGCAGGCCACCGCCCTGGATGGCGGTGTCGACCTTGGACTGGTACTCGGTGGAGGCGATCCCGACGTACTCGACCTGGATGTCCGGGTGGGCCTTCTCGAAGTCGGCGATGATCTCCTTCCAGATGTCGGTGCGGACACCGCCGTTGTTGTCCCAGAAGGTGATCTTGCCCGTGCCGCTGCCCTCGGCGCCCTTGCCGCCGCCCGCACCGCTGCCGTCGTCGCCGCAGGCGGTGACGGTCAGCGCGAGCACGGCGCCCAGGGCGACGGCGGCCGGGGTCCGGCGCCTGCCGGTGCTGCTGCTTCCGCGATTGCTGATCTTCATTGGTCGGCTCTCTTCTGCTTCTGGATCTTCTGGTTCCGACGGGACGTGCGGGAGGTGCGGGTGTGGGGGGCGTTCGCGGTGGTCCGGCGGGGTGCGGTCACGTGGGGGCGGTGCCGGCGCGGGCGCCGGGGCCGGTGTCCGGGTGGTGTCCGGTCCCGGGGTCGGGTCCGGTGAGCGGGCCCGGTGCCGGGCCCGGTGGCGGCAAGCGCTTGCCCAGGAGGTGCGTCATTGCGGCTCCCAACAGGCGTACGGGGGTGGGTGGTCAGGTGGGGGTGATCCTGAACCGCGTGAAGGCCGCCGTTCCGGCGTGCTCCCGTCCCGTCGGGGCGAGGGCGGTCAGGCCGAGCAGGGCGCCGACCCAGCGCCACGGGGTGGCGGCGAAGGTCTGCCCGGAGGGGCGGAAGCCGTCCCCGGTGTCGTACGAGAAGCGGCAGCGGGCCCCGGCACCGGCCTCGATCCGCAGCCGGACGCCGCCCTCGGCGGCGAGCCGGGGGTGCGCGGCGTCGCGTTCGCCCGCGGCGCCCGCCTCGGCGAACCGGTGCACGAGGTGGGTCGTGCCGTCGGTGCCGCGCTGGAGTCCGATCCAGGCGTAGGCGTCCCCGAGGACGGCGAGGCCCGCCCGCGCTCCGGGCTCCGTGCTGTCGAGCCGCAGGTCCACCTCGACGGTGCACGGGGTGCCGGGCAGCCGCTGGGTGAGGACGTTCGGCAGCCTGCGCAGGTCGTGCGCGTCGGCGGTGCGGACGCAG
>NZ_LIRG01000833.1 GCF_001419695.1 Streptomyces prasinopilosus | reverse complement strand
CCGGCGGGGCCGGCTGACCGGCCGGGGCGGCGGGTCGGCGTCCAGGACGAGCAGGGTGGGAAGGGTCATGGAGGGAGTCCCGGGGTGGTCGAAGGGTCGGTCGTGGGCCGGCCGGAGGTCTGCCGGGGCCCGCCGCGGGTCGGTCGGGGAGCGGTCGGCGGGCAGGTCGGAGGGGTCGTCCGGGGAGAGGCCGCGGCCTCGCCCCCCGGTGGGTCGAAAGTCCGGGATGTGCGGATTGACCACGCTGGCATCCCGAACCTACCGTCGTCAACACGGGCGTTCCCACGAACCGTTGCGTGCTCGTCTCTCACCGTGAGGCCGGTGCTGACATGGACGTCTCCTCCTTCGGCGGACCGGGCCCGCAGCGCGGGGTCGGTGTGGTCGCCCCCTTCGACTTCGCGCTGGACCGCGAGCTGTGGCGGTGGACGCCCGACGACGTGTCCCTGCACGTCACCCGGACGCCGTACGTGCCGGTCGAGGTGGGCCTGGACCTCGCCCGCCTGATCAGCGAGCACGCGACCCTCCGCAACGCCGTGAGCACCCTCACCGAGGTCACCCCCGAGGCCGTCGCGTACGCCTGCGCGTCGGGCAGCTTCGTCGGCGGGGTCCCGGGCGAGCACGCCATGTGCGAGGTGATGAGCGGGGCCGGCTCGGTCCCCGCGGTCACCACCTCGGGCGCGCTGCTGGAGGCGCTGGCGGAGCTGGACGTGCGGCGGCTGGCGCTGGTGACGCCCTACACCGTGTCGGTGACCCGGGCGCTGGAGGAGTACGTGGCGCAGGCCGGGGTCGCGGTCACCGGCCGCGCCTACATGGGCCTGACCCGGCAGATCTGGAAGGTCACCTACCGCGAGGTGGCCGACATGGCCCGGCGGGCGGCGGTGCGCGGCCGGTCCGGCGCGGCGGACGCGCTGTTCCTGTCCTGCACCAACCTGCCGACCTACGACGTGATCCCGCAGCTGGAGGCGGAACTGCGCCTACCGGTGATCTCGGCCAACCAGGTGACCATGTGGGCGGCGCTGCGCCGATTGGGTACCCGGGCGGTGGGACCGTATCAGGCGCTGATCGACACGTCGGCGCGCAGCGGCACCGTACGGCCGGAGGGGCGGGAGCCACCGGAGGTGCGCGGCGTGCGCGGCGCGGTGGACGCGCAGGGTGTGCCGGGCGCGCAGGGCGTGTCCGGCGGACCGGACGAGAAGCAGCAGGAAGGCTGGACATGACCGCACTGGGATTCCTCTACCCCGGACACTCCGCCGAGGACGACTATCCGCGCATCGAGCAACTGCTGGGCAGCGACGTACGGGTGGACCTGGTGCACACCGACATCGGTGAGGACGCGCACCGGGCCGACGCCCTGCTCGAGATGGGCGAGGCCGGCCGGCTCGCGTCCGGTCTCCAGGAACTGCGGCTCACCGGCGCCGACGCCGTGGTGTGGGCCTGCACCAGCGGCAGCTTCGTCCGCGGCTGGGAGGGCGCCCACGAGCAGGTGCGCGCCCTCGCCCTCACGGCGGGCATGCCCGCGTCCTCCACGTCCTTCGCCTTCGTGCACGCGGTGCGGGAGATCGGGGCCCGGCGGGTCGCCGTCGGCGCGACCTACCCGCGGGACGTGGCCGCGCTCTTCGTGGAGTTCCTGGCGGCCGCCGGGGTGGAGGTGACCGGGATGACCAGTGCCGGGATCGTCACGGCGGCCGAGGTCGGCGGCTGGGGCGAGGCCGAGCTGTTCGCCCTCGCCCGCGCGGCCGACCACCCGGACGCCCAGGCCCTCCTCCTGCCCGACACGGCCCTGCACACGGCCGCCCACCTCCCGGCGCTCGAGAAGGAGCTCGGCAAGCCGGTCCTCACCGCCAACCAGGTCACCGTCTGGGAGGGCCTGCGCCTGGCCGACCGCCGGGTGAACGCGCCGAGCCTGGGCGCCCTGTTCACGCGGGAACCGATCGTGCAGGTGTAGCGGACCGCGGGGCCGCGCGGAGTGCGGCGGGGCCCTGTGCGGCGCGCGGCGGGGTCCTGTGCGGTGCGCGGCGGAGTGCCGCTCGGTGCGCGGCGTTCCGCGCGCCGCACGGGGCGGCGCGGGCCCGGGCGGGGCCGCGCGGGCCTCCTGCCTGGGAATAAGCGGGGCCGGCCCCCTGTTGCGAGGACGGCGAACGTCACCCGAAACAGGAGGCACCCCACCGTGGCCGCAGACGACACCGCAGGCGCCGAGGACCGAGGAGCCGGCGAGATGCGAGAAGCCGACGGGATCCGCGGCGCGGCGCACGGTTCGGCGCCCGTGCCGCTGTCCGTGCTGGACCTGGTCACGGTCGGCGCCGGCCAGACCGCGTCCGACGCGCTGCGCACCAGTGTGGACCTCGCCCGGCTCGCCGAGGCGCGCGGCTTCCACCGCCACTGGGTCGCCGAGCACCACTCCATGCCCGGCGTGGCCTCCTCGTCCCCGGCCGTGATCCTGGCCCACCTCGCCGCGCACACCGAGCGCATCCGGCTCGGATCGGGCGGGGTGATGCTGCCCAACCACGCCCCGCTCGTCATCGCCGAGCAGTTCGGCACGCTGGAGGCCATGGCCCCCGGCCGGATCGACCTCGGCCTCGGCCGCGCCCCCGGCACCGACGGCGCCACCGCCGCCGCCCTGCGCCGCGCCGAGCGGCTGAACGAGGGCGCCGACGACTTCCCCCAGCAGCTCGCCGAGCTGATCCGCTTCCTGGACGACGACTTCCCCGACGGGCACCCCTACCGCCGGATCCACGCCGTCCCCGGCCCGGTCCAGGCGACCTCGCCGGGCGGGGTGCAGTCGCCGCACCGGCCGCCGGTGTGGCTGCTCGGCTCCTCCGGGTTCAGCGCCCGGCTGGCCGGCATGCTCGGCCTGCCCTTCGCCTTCGCCCACCACTTCTCGGCGCAGAACACGATCCCCGCGCTGGACCTCTACCGCGAGTCGTTCAGCCCGAGCGCCGTCCTCGACGAGCCCTACGCCCTGATAGGCGTCTCCGCGCTGGCGAGCGAGGACGGGGAGGAGGCCCGGCGCCAGGTCCTGGCCGCCGCGCTCAACATGGTCCGGCTGCGCACCGGCCGTCCCGGCCTGGTCCCCACGCCCGAGGAGGCCGAGGCGTACCCGTTCTCGCCGATGGAGCGGGAGTTCGTCGACTCGTGGAACGCCAACGTCGTGCACGGCACCCCGGACGAGGTCCGCGCGGGCCTGGACGACCTGCAGAAGCGCACCGGCGCCGACGAGCTGATGATCACGGCCAACGCGCACGGCGGTGACGTGCGCCTGCGGTCCTACGCGCTCATCGCGGACGCCTACGGGTTGCCGGCCACCGGATCCCCGACGACCGGATCGCCCACGACCGGATCCCCGGCCGCCGGGTCGCCGACGGCGTCCGGCTGACCCCCCGGGGCGCCCAGCAGCTCGGAGATGCGGTCCGGCGGCACCGGACGGGAGTACAGCCAGCCCTGGCCGGTGTCGCACCCGATCCGGCGCAGCCGGGTGGCCTGCGCCGAGGTCTCCACGCACTCCGCGGTGACCGTCAGCCCCAGCCGGTGGGCGAGCTGCACCATCGCCTCCACGATGGCCTCGTCCGCCGGGCTGGGCGCCGCGGCCCGGTCCTCGTACTGGAAGCCGCGGACGAAGGCGCCGTCCAGTTTCAGCACCGACACCGGGAGCCGGCTGAGGTAGGCCAGGTTCGAGTAGCCGGTGCCGAAGTCGTCGATGGCGATGCGCACGCCCATGTCGCTGAGCGCGGTCAGCGCCTGGAGTGGCCGGCCCGAGGAGCCCATCACCGCGGACTCGGTCAGCTCCAGCTGGAGCAGCTCGGGCGCCAGGCCCGTCTCCTTCAGGGTCTCGGCGACGTCCGCCACCAGGTCGGAGTCCCAGACCTGACGGACCGCCACGTTCACGCTGACGAAGATCGGCGGCTCCCCGGGGTGCTCGACCTGCCAGCGGCGGGCCTGGCGGCAGGCGGTGCGCAGCACCCAGCGGCCGAGCTTGACGATCGAGCCGTCCTCCTCGGCGATGGAGATGAACCGATTCGGCGTCAGCGTGCCGAACTGCGGGTGGTTCCAGCGGACCAGGGCCTCCACCCCGTGCACCCGGTCGTCCTCCATGCCGACCAGCGGCTGGTACTCCAGCGCGAACTCGCCCCGCTCCACGGCGGGCCGGAGCGCGGAGGCGAGGGCCTGGCGGGTCATGCGGTGCGCGTTGCGCTCCGGGTCGAACAGCGTCCAGCGGGACTTGCCGTCGGCCTTCGCCCAGTAGAGGGTCGTGTCGGCGGCCTGCATCAGCGCGGTGGGCGTGGTCCCGTCCGCGTGCCGTTCGACGACGCCGATGGACGCCGACACCGACAGCCGCCGGCCGTCCACGTCGAAGGGGTCCTGGATCGCGGCGAGCACCGACTCGGCGAGGTCGGCGAGCTGCTCGGTGCCCGTGGAGTCCTCGACCAGCAGAGCGAACTCGTCCCCGCCGAGCCGGGCCACCAGCGGGGTGCAGGCCCTGGACCGGCCCGCCTCCTCGGCGCACAGCAGCAGCCGCTCGGCGACGGCGGCCAGCAGCCGGTCGCCGACGCGGTGGCCCAGGGCGTCGTTGATGGCCTTGAAGCCGTCGAGGTCCAGGGAGCAGAGCCCGATCCGGCCGGTGCCGCTCCGCTCGTACGACTCGGCCTCCAGGGCGGCGGTCAGCCGTTCGAAGAACAGGGTGCGGTTGGGCAGCCGGGTCACCGGATCGTGCATCTGCAAGTGCCTGAGCCGGGCCTGGAGTTCGTGGCGGGCGCTGACGTCGGCGACCGAGAGCAGCACGCCGTGCGGGGCGTGTCCGTCGCACTCGTCACGTCCGTCGCGTCCGTCGTCCCCGTCAGGTCCGTCGTGGGGGCCGTCCGCGTCGTGCTCGCCGCGGGCGGCGCCGTCGTCCGGGGGGAGCGGGGTGACCGACACCTGCACCCACAGGGAGTGCCCCTCGGGGTGCTTGAGCCGGCGCGTGCAGCGCAGCCGGCCCTCCCGGCCGCTCAGCAGGTCGCGGTAGGCGTGCCAGGCGCGGGCGTCGGAGGCGAGGTCCACCAGGTCGGCGGCGACCGCGCCGACCAGGGTGTCCGGGGCGCGGCCCAGCAGGTCGGCGAGCGTGCCGTTGGCACTGATCACCCGGCCGTCGCGGCCGACCACGGCCATGGCGAGCGGGGCGGTCGCGAAGACCGAGTGGTACGGCGGGGGCGGAGGGAGGCCGACGCGCCCGGCACGGGGCGGGGCAGTGATCTCACTCTCCGTGACGGTCGGCCGGTTGGGGTCTGCTGCGGGCGTCGGCCCTTGGGACGTTCCGCTCACCGCTCGCTCCCGCCGTGCACTCGATCGCCGTCCGTGCCGGAAAGCCTCAGGAATGTCTCAGGAAAGTGTGCCGATCATAGAGGTCTCCCCGGAGCCCTTCCAGTCACTGTCCAGTGTCCAGGACCGTCCCGCATCTCTGCCAGATCGTTTCTGCTCGGAGCTGGACGGCATCTTCAGGCCTCCGACCAGTTGTGACGTTCCGTGAGTGATTCGGGGCGGCGCCCGTGAACGGATTCGGCGCTCCCTCACCCGTCCGGTGTAGATAAACAGTGCGTATGACTGCAAACCCCCACAGTCTGGGTGCGGTGTCCCGTGAACCGTCTCCCGGAGGTCTCCGTGCCGCGTCAGTTCCCCTTGCGAGGACTCGGCCGTGAGCTTCTGAGGGGGCGGGGCCGTCCGTGGGCGGCGGGACGGCCGGGAGCGGATCTCCCGGCGGCGGGACGGCCGAGGGCGGGCCTTCCGGTGGCGGAGTGGCTGAGGGCGGTTCTCCCGGTGCCGGACCGGCCGGTGCCCGGCGGTCCGCCGGCGCGCCCCCGGCTGCGCGGCACCACGGCCGTGTGCACCACCATGTCGGCACTCGCGGCGACCTCCATGGTGAACGCCCCCGCCCCGGACGAGCCGTTCTCCACGGCGTCGTGCGCCCTGACCCGCACCGACGCGCACCACTCGGAGGGCCTGGACACCTGGAACGCCGCCTACCCCCGCCCGGCCGGCCGGCTGAACGCGGTCATGGTGTTCCTGTCCTTCCCGGACGCGCACCCGCTGACCACTCCCGGGGAACTGGCCTCCGTCCACTTCCCCGCCACCGCCGACTTCTTCCACCGGGCCTCCTACGGCAGGTTCTCCCTGCACCCGCACACCCTGCGCGAGTGGATCCGGATGCCGCACCCGTCCACCGCGTACGCCATACGGCGCGACTGGACCACGCGGCACCGCTCCGCCTACCTGCGCGACGCGCTCGCCGCGGCCGACCCGCGGGTCGACTTCTCCCGGTACGACGTCGTGTACTTCGTCGCCGACCCGGACGCGCCCGGTGTGGACTCCGACGCCACGAAGGTCGTCAACCTGGACACCCCGCTGCGGGCGGACGGCACCGACATCCGCCGGGTCGTCACCGTCTTCGAGGACCACCCCCCGGACCGGCTGGTCCTCGAAGACGGTGAC
>NZ_LIRG01000832.1 GCF_001419695.1 Streptomyces prasinopilosus | reverse complement strand
GTCGCGAGACCGGGACCGCGACGCCGCCCGGGGGCCGCCAGGTGCTGGTGCGCGGTCCCGGTCTCGCGACGGGCGGTGCGGAGGTGCCGGAGCTCGCGGGCCGGTACGGCGGGGCGAGGGTCCTGGAGGGGGACGACGCGAGGGTGGAGCGGGTGCTGGAGGAGCTGGACGGGGCCGAGTTGGCGCACATCGCCGCGCACGGCGAGTTCCGCGCGGACGGTCCGCTGTTCTCCTCGCTGCGGATGGCCGACGGGCCGCTGATCGTGCACGACTTCGAACGGCTCGGCCGCAGCCCGTACCGGATCATCCTGTCCTGCTGCGACACCGCGCGGTTCGCCAGTGTGGGCGCCGACGAACTCCTGGGGCTGGTCACCGCGTTGCTGCCGCTCGGCACGGCGGGTGTGGTGGCGTGCAGCGCGCCCGTGAACGACGCGGCGGTGGTGCCGCTGATGCTGGCGCTGCACAAGGGGCTCGACGCGGGGCTGTCCCTGGCCGAGGCCCTGCGTGACGCGCGGGCCTCGCTGCCGGACGACGCGGTGCACCGGGCCACCGGGTGGGCGTTCTCGGCGTTCGGCGCGGCCTGAGACGGACGGACCGGTGGACGGACGGACCGGCCCCCGGCGCCCCGCCCGAGCCGGGCCCGCCAGGTGCCGGTCACACGGCCGCGGGAGGCGCGCCACGGGGTGTCGGTGCGGCGGACCGGCGGGCAGGCGCGTGATGCGGTGAGGAACGGCACCGGGCGGGGGGAGGGACGGCCGCCGGACCCGCTGTCGCGCCGGGCGGAGCTTCGCGCGTGTCCACGGCCGTCCCCGCGTCTCCTGCGGTGAGAGGCGCCGGGGGCGCCGCCCACGACAGCGCTCCGCGGGGCCGCCGGTGCGAAGTCCCGCAGACGGCGGCCCGGTTGGTCCTGGGGCGCATCGAGTGCTGTCCGGGCCGCTGCCGCGTCCCGGTGCGGCTCCGGGCGGTGTTCGGGATGTGCGGTCCCGGTCCGCCCGGCCCGCCGGATGCTTATCCTTGTGACCATGACTGCCCAGCCTCCGGAGTCCTTTCCGCGCCCTGTTCCCCCGGGAGAGCTCCGCGCCTCTCACGACGACCGGGAGGCAGTGGTGGAGCAGCTGCGTGATGCGGCAGCCGAGGGGCGCATCGATTTCGAGGAGCTGGATGCGCGCCTGGAGCAGGCGCTGACGTCCAAGACCCACGCCGAGCTGGCCGCCCTGACCGCCGACCTGCCGAGGCCGGACTCCGCCGGGAGCCGACCGCCCCTGGTGCTCAAGGGCGGCCTGTACGGCGCGTCCCGGGGCCCCGGGCGCTGGGAGGTTCCCGGGCACGTGATCGCTCACGGAGGCGTAGGGGGTGTGAAGGTCGACTTCACCCGGGCCGAGTGCCGCCTCACGGAGGTCGTGGTGGAGGCGTACGGGGAGACGGCCGGTGTCACGATCGTCATCCCCGACGGCTGGGCCGCGGACACCGGCGGCATGGACCCCGGCTTCGGCGGCCTGACGGACAAGACCACTCCCGACCGGCTTCCGGGGACTCCGCTGATCCGGCTCACCGGGTCCGGCGGCGTGGCGGGGGTGGTCGTCCGCCACCCCAACCGCTGGGAACGGCGCAAGCTGCACAGCAACCCGGCGCGGGACTGAGGCCTGTCGTCCGGGTCGTGCCGCGGGTGCGGGGCCCGGCACCGCCGAAGAGGCGGGACCTAGCCGATCCGTTCGGCCAGGGCGACGATGATTCCCGAGGGACCGCGAAGGTTGCAGAGCCGGTAGGCGTTCTCGTACCGCGCCACCTCGCCGAGGAGTTCGGCGCCGTGGCGGCGCAGACGGGCGATCGTGCCGTCGATGTCGTCGACGGCGAACATGACACGGTGCAGGCCCAGAGTGTTGGGCGGCGGGTCGAGCGGTCCGGCGGGGATCGCCGCGGGGGTGTGGAACTTCGTCAGCTCCAGCCTGCCGTGGCCGTCCGGGGTGCGCATCATCGCGATGGTGCTGCGGACCCCGTCGAGGCCGACCGTCCGGTCCGCCCAGGTTCCCTCGATCCGCGCTTCGCCTTCCGGCTCCATGCCGAGTTCGGTGAAGAAGGCGACGGCGGCCTCCAGGTCGTCGACGACGATGCCCACGTTGTCCATCCGCTGAAGCGTCACGGGGTGCTCCTTCTTCGCCTCGTGGTCCGTTCTGGCTACTGATACCTCCGGGACGGAGCCGGTGCCGCGTTCTCCGCACCCGGAAGTGGCGGTGTTCCGGGGGCTCCACCTTGCCGGCGGCCTGCGGCTCGCGGTCGCCCGCCGGGTCGCGCTCCACCTCTCGGACATCTCCGGTCCGGATCCGCGGGGTGCGTGGTGCCCGGGTCGGTGTGCGCTCTCCCCCGGTCAGGTGCTCCGGTCTCAGGAACGGTTCAGGGGCCGCATCGGATCTCCTCCGATGCGGCCCCTGAACTGCGACTCCTCAAAGTCGGGACGACAGGATTTG
>NZ_LIRG01000831.1 GCF_001419695.1 Streptomyces prasinopilosus | reverse complement strand
CGAGATCCGGATCTCGAGGCGGGTCTGGGAGAGGGGGTGGTTCTGTCCCCGCACCAGCTCAGCCGTCATCGCCCTCGTCCCCCTGTGTCGCGTGCTTCGCGTGTGCCGCTCGTGTTCCGTCGTGCGCGGGTGCCGCCGGTGACGTGCCGTTCGCCGCGTCGCCCGGGGCGGTCCGGGCGCCGCTCACCGGCCCCGGCGGGGCCGGCCGGTGCTCCGGGTGCCCGGCCGGGTGCCGCCGCGGACGCTCAGAGCACCGGCAGGATCGCCGGCATGAGGTCCTGGAAGGTGCGGCCGTTGGCCGGGTTCCCGAGGGCCGTCATCGTCCAGCCCGTGCCCGAGCGGTGCACCTTCGCCATGAGCTGGGCCGTGTAGGCGCCGCCGCCGGCGAGGGTGTAGCGGGCGAGTTCCTGGCCGTTGGTCTCGTCGACGAGGCGGCAGAACGCGTTCTGCACCTCCTGGAAGGTCTGGCCCGTGAAGGAGTTCACGGTGAAGACGATCTGGTCGATGTGGACCGGGACGCGGGACAGGTCGACGAGGATGGCCTCGTCGTCGCCGCCCTGGCCGACGCCGCCGACGAGGTTGTCGCCGGTGTGGCGCACGGAGCCGTCGTCGCTCACCAGGTGGCGGAAGAAGACGACGTCGACCGGCTGCCTGTCCGCGAACAGGACGGCGGAGGCGTCCAGGTCGATCTCCCGGGTACGCGAGCCGAACAGGCCGCGGCGGGGGGCCGCCTGCCAGCCGAGACCCATGCGGACCGCGGTCAGGCTGCCGCCGTCGTTCTTCTGCAGACTGATGGCCTGACCCTTGGTCATGTTGACGGTCACGCGCTGATTCCCCTCTCGGACTTTCCCCTGTTGCCGCGAAACCGCGGATGCCCCGAACCCTACGCAGGAGCGCCGGGGGTGACGCACCCCGGTTCGCGCTTTGTGTCGGTCTTGCAACACATGCGTGCCGGACGGGCGCCGGGCCGGTGGCCGGTCCCGTCAGGACAGGCCCACCTCCCGCATCTGCCGCAACTCCTTCTTCATCTCGGAGACCTCGTCGCGCAGCCGGGCCGCGATCTCGAACTGGAGGTCGGCGGCGGCGGCCCGCATCCGCGCGGTGAGTTCCTCGATCTGCCCGGCGAGTTCCGCCGCGGGCCGGTCGGTGGGCACCGGCTCGGCGCCCTTGGCGCCCTTCGCGCCCCTGGCCGCCTTGCCGCCGAGTGCGGGCACGGGGGCCTTGGTCCCGCCGCCGTCCTTCTTGGCCTGGCGGTAGCCGGAGCCCAGCAGCTGCTCGGTGTCGACGTCCTCGCGGGCGATCTGGGAGACGATGTCGTTGATCTTCTTGCGGAGCGGCTGGGGGTCGATGCCCTTGGCCCGGTTGTAGGCGACCTGCTTCTCCCGGCGGCGGTTGGTCTCGTCGATGGCCTTCTCCATCGCCGGGGTGATCCTGTCCGCGTACATGTGGACCTGGCCGGAGACGTTGCGCGCGGCGCGGCCGATCGTCTGGATCAGGGAGGTGCCGGAGCGCAGGAAGCCCTCCTTGTCCGCGTCGAGGATCGCGACCAGGGACACCTCGGGCAGGTCGAGTCCCTCGCGCAGCAGGTTGATGCCGACGAGGACGTCGTACTCGCCGCTGCGCAGTTCCCGCAGGAGTTCGACGCGGCGCAGGGTGTCGACGTCGCTGTGGAGGTAGCGCACCTGGATGCCGAGTTCGAGGAAGTAGTCGGTGAGGTCCTCGGCCATCTTCTTGGTGAGCGTGGTCACCAGGACGCGCTCGTCCTTCTCGACGCGCGAGCGGATCTCGTGCACCAGGTCGTCGATCTGGCCCTCGGTGGGTTTGACGACGACCTCGGGGTCGACCAGGCCGGTGGGGCGGATGATCTGCTCGACGACGCCGTCCGAGCGGGAGAGCTCGTACTGGCCGGGGGTGGCCGAGAGGTAGACGGCCTGGCCGATGCGCTCCTGGAACTCCTCCCACTTCAGCGGGCGGTTGTCCAGGGCGGAGGGGAGCCGGAAGCCGTGGTCGACGAGGGTGCGCTTGCGGGAGGCGTCGCCCTCGTACATGGCGCCGATCTGCGGCACGGTGACGTGCGACTCGTCGATGACGAGGAGGAAGTCGTCCGGGAAGTAGTCCAGCAGGGTGTTCGGCGGGGAGCCGGGAGAGCGGCCGTCGAAGTGCATCGAGTAGTTCTCCACGCCGGAGCAGGAGCCGATCTGGCGGAGCATCTCGATGTCGTAGGTGGTGCGCATGCGCAGGCGCTGGGCCTCCAGGAGCTTGCCCTGCCCCTCCAGCTCGGTCAGGCGCTCGCCGAGTTCCTTCTCGATGTCGTTGACCGCGCGCTCCAGCCGCTCGGGGCCCGCGACGTAGTGGGAGGCCGGGAAGACGTACAGCTGCCGGTCGTCGCTGATGATCTCGCCGGTGAGCGGGTGGAGCGTGGACAGGGCCTCGATCTCGTCGCCGAACATCTCGATGCGGACGGCGAGCTCCTCGTAGACCGGGAAGATCTCGATGGTGTCGCCGCGGACGCGGAAGGTGCCCCGGGTGAAGGCCAGGTCGTTGCGCGTGTACTGGATGTCCACGAAGCGGCGCAGCAGTTCGTCCCGGTCGACCTCGTCGCCGACGCGGAGGGGGACCATGCGGTCCACGTACTCCTGCGGGGTGCCGAGGCCGTAGATGCAGGAGACGGAGGCGACCACGACGACGTCGCGGCGGGTGAGCAGGGAGTTGGTCGCGGAGTGGCGCAGCCGCTCGACCTCCTCGTTGATCGAGGAGTCCTTCTCGATGTAGGTGTCCGACTGCGGTACGTACGCCTCGGGCTGGTAGTAGTCGTAGTACGAGACGAAGTATTCGACCGCGTTGTTCGGGAGGAGTTCGCGGAACTCGTTGGCCAGCTGGGCGGCCAGGGTCTTGTTCGGCGCCATGACCAGGGTGGGGCGCTGGAGCTTCTCGATCATCCACGCGGTGGTGGCGGACTTGCCGGTGCCGGTCGCGCCCAGGAGGACGACGTCCTTCTCGCCTGCTTCGATGCGCCGGGCGAGGTCGGCGATGGCCGTCGGCTGGTCGCCGCTGGGCTGGAAGGGGCTGACGACCTCGAAGGGCGCCACCGTGCGTTCGATCTGGGAAACGGGCCGCATGTCACCCACGGTACGACCCCCCACCGACAACGGGTCCCGGTCAGCGTTTCTGCGGGGTGCGGGTGCGGCGTCCGGAGGGGCGGGGGGCGCGCGACCGCGGGCGTGCCGGTCGCGGCGGGGCGGGGTGGTGC
>NZ_LIRG01000830.1:290-2009 GCF_001419695.1 Streptomyces prasinopilosus | reverse complement strand
CGCGGCGCACGGCGTCCGAACTCGCCTACGCGGTACGGCCGTACGCCGAGGCCGCCGTGCGGCGCCTGGGGCTGCGCCGGGCCGCCCGGGCCACAATGGGGCTGCTGGGACTGACGGAGCGCGAGGGGATCCGGATGCCGCTGCGTCCGGACGCGCTGGCCGCCGCCGCGCGCTCCGCGCCGGACCTGGACGCGCACGACCCCTGGGTGCGGGTCGACCTGCACGACTACCGGCTGGAGCCCGGTCCCGTCCGGCTGCGCCGCGTCCACCGCGGTCTCGAGCGGCTGGACGACGTCCTGCGGGCCTCGCGGGAGGGCACGGAGCTGCTGCTGTCGACGCCGTGGGCCCGGCCGCCGGCGGACGGCACGGTGCGGCCGCTGTTCCGGGTGCCCCTGCTGGTGGCGGACCGGGACGCGGCGATCGCGGCACTGGACCGGCGCGGCATCGTGGTCGGCTACCTCTACGACCCGCCCCTGGACGACTACGCGGGAGCGGCGTTCACGGACCCGTCGCCCGCCCCCGGCAACGCCCGCTGGTTCGCGCGGCACGCGCTGCCGGTGGACCCGCTGCGGGCACACGAGGCGGTGGAGGTGCTGGAGCGGTCCGGGGCGCAGCCGGCCGGGCCGCCGGAGGAGCCGGAGCCGTCGGGACCGCCGGAGTCACCGGGACCGGCGCGGCCGCCGGAGGCGCCGGAGGGGGCCGCGGCGCGAGGGCGGAGAGGACCGGGGCCGCCTCGTGGCTGAGATCCGGGTGCACGAGCCCGCTCCGGTGCGCACGGACGGCGGCGGGCCCGGACCCACCGACGGGGAGACCGGCTCCGACGGCTCCGGCTCGCTGTTCAGGAACGCCTACTTCCTGATGCTCAGCACCGGTGTGTCCGCCGTCCTCGGGCTGGGCTTCTGGCTCGTGGCCGCGCGCTACTACTCCGAGGACGCGGTCGGCCAGGGCTCCGCCGCCATCGCCGCGATGCGGCTGCTCGCCGGCATCACCGCGACCACGATGATCGGCGCCGTGGTCCGCTTCGTGCCGCGCGCCGGACGGGCGACCGGGCGCCTGGTGTGGGGCGTGTACGGGGCGAGTTCACTGGTCGTCGCCCTGGCCGCGGGCGTCTTCCTGCTCACGCTCGACCTGTGGGGCGCGTCGTACGAACCCCTCGGCACCCCGCTCGCGGGCGCGCTGTTCGTCGCGGCGTGCGTGGCGTGGGCACTGCTCACCCTGCAGGACGGGGTGCTCACGGGCCTGCGCAGGACCGCGTGGGTACCCGTCGGGAACGCCGTCTTCTCCCTCGGGAAGCTGGTCCTGCTGGCCGTCCTCGCAAGTGTGCTGCCCGTGCTGGGCATCTTCGTGTCCTGGGCCGTCGCGATCGCGTTCTCCACGCTGCCGCTCGGCTGGCTGATCTTCCGCCGGCTCATCCCGCGCCAGGCCGCCGCCGACCGCGAGCGGGAACCGCCCGGGATCCGCGCCATGGGCCGTTTCCTCGCCGGTGACTCCCTCGGCGCGCTGTTCAGCCTGGCGATGATCAACCTCCTGCCGGTGATGGTCGCGGTCCGCTTCAGCGCCGCCGAGAACGGCTACTTCTACGTGGCGTACACCGTCGGCGGCACCATGGAGTTCATGGCCATGAACATGGCCGCCTCGCTCACCGCCCACGCCTCGCACGACCCGCGCCGGCTCGCGGACGGCGTCCGGGGGGCGCTGCGCCGGATGGCGCTGCTGCTG